>JAMCPM010000008.1 GCA_023382335.1 Actinomycetota bacterium | reverse complement strand
CTGTGGGTGAAGCGGTAGACCGGGGCGTCGATCATCCTGATTGTTGCCGTGGTGGCATTTCCCTGGATCGGAACTCCGGACTTCGGGCTTTCGGCTTTGGGGGTTAACGTCGGTGTAAACTTTACGTTTCTGGATTACAGCGGCGGACTTGGGTTTTTGGTCATTCTTGGCAGTGTGGTCGCCATCGCGGTGCCTTTGCTGAGAATGTTTGAGATATTTGATGTAAGCGATCAGGGCGCGCCGGAAGGCCTGGTAGTCCTGGTTGCTGCGGGTGTCGCCGGCGTCGGGGTTTTGATCCGGGTGCTTTCCACGGGCGGGGGAACACGCAAGTGGGGAATGTGGATCGGCCTGATTGCCGCGATTGCCGCCGTAGCGGGCGCCTTCATGAAGTTCCAGGAAGAGCGCTAGCCAAACGCGAGCGGCTGGCCCCGCGGGGTCTGGAAGGCCAGGCAGCACAGGCCCGATAGAGAAATGTTTATCCGGGACGTGAGCTTTGTTCCCGGAATATAAGTTTGACTGGCAAGCGGCCTTGAGCCGCATGCCGGTTTAAGGAGATTGTCAGGGGACACGTAAGCTGCTTCGCAGCTGTAACATGTCCCCTGGACATAGGCCGGAATTTCCGGCGTGTACCTTGAAAACTGCATAGTGGTATTGGTGTTCTTTACATCAAGTTATTAAGGGCGCAAGGCGGATGCCTTGGCGCTGGGAGCCGATGAAGGACGCGGCAGGCTGCGATAAGCCCCGGTTAGGTGCCGAACAACCTTTGACCCGGGGATTTCCGAATGGGGGAACCCACTTACGGTAATGCGTAAGTATCCGTGCCTGAACACATAGGGCATGAGAAGGTAAGCAGGGGAAGTGAAACATCTCAGTACCCTGAGGAAGAGAAAGAAACCTCGATTCCCTGAGTAGCGGCGAGCGAAACGGGATCAGCCTAAACCGACCAGATGTTACTGCTTGCAGGCTAAGTCTGGTGGGGGTTGTAGGAGCTGTCTTGGTATCACTGCAATGATGCCGGGAAGTTACAAAGACAATGGTTAGCGGAAAGCCTTGGAAAAGGCTGCCAAAGAGGGTAAAAGCCCCGTATGTTAAAACCATTGTTCTTCCTGGACAGTTTCCTGAGTACGGCGGTACACGTGAAATTCCGTCGGAATCTGCGGGGCCCACCCCGCAAGGCTAAATACTACCCAGCGACCGATAGTGAACTAGTACCGTGAGGGAAAGGTGAAAAGTACCCCGGAAGGGGAGTGAAATAGTACCTGAAACCTTGCGCCTACAAGCGGTTAGAGCACGGGCTTGCCCGTGTGATAGCGTGCTTTTTGCATAACGATCCAGCGAGTTGCTCGTGTCTGGCAAGGTTAAGCGTGAAGCGGAGCCGTAGCGAAAGCGAGTCTTAATAGGGCGAAATAGTCAGGCGCGGCAGACCCGAAGCCGGGCGATCTATCCATGGGCAGGGTGAAGCGAGGGTAAGACCTCGTGGAGGCCCGAACCCACTCGGGGTGAAAGCCGAGGGGATGACCTGTGGATCGGAGTGAAAGGCTAATCAAGCCCGGGGATATCTGGTTCTCTCCGAAACATATTTAGGTATGGCCTCGCATGTTTAGTTATGGCTGTAGAGCACTGTTTGGACTAGGGGCCCCACCAGGTTACCGAATCCAGACAAACTCCGAAGACCATTAACTTAAGAATGCGGGAGTCAGACTGCGGGGGATAAGCTTCGTAGTCGAGAGGGTAAGAGCCCAGACCATCAGCTAAGGCCCCTAAATACTGGCTAAGTGGAAAAGGATGTTCGAGTGTCGAGACAACCAGGAGGTTGGCTTAGAAGCAGCCATTCCTTTAAAGAGTGCGTAACAGCTCACTGGTCAAGTGTTCGTGCGCCGATAATTCAACGGGGCTCAAGTCAGTTGCCGAAGCTATGGGATTGCAGTTTACTGCAATCGGTAGGAGAGCATTCCTTGGCGATTGAAGCGGCGGCGACAAGCCAGCCGTGGACGCCACGGAAGAGAGAATGCTGGAATGAGTAACGAGAGGGAAGCGAGAAACTTCCCCACCGAAAGCCCGAGGTTTCCTGGGCAATGCTAATCAGCTCAGGGTAAGTCGGGACCTAAGCCGAGGCCGAAAGGCGTAGGCGATGGACAACGGGTTGATATTCCCGTACCACCATATTGCGTTTGACCGATGGGGGGACGCGGACAGATAAGCGAACCCTGGCGATGGTCGACCAGGGACAAGCGTGTAGGGCGGCTCTTAGGTAAATCCGGGAGCCATAAAGCCTGAGACGCGACGTCAGCCGAAAATTGTAGTAGGCGAGTCGCTGATTCTATGCCGCCAAGAAAAGCCTCTAGGGAGCAACTATGGTGCCCGTACCGAAAACCGACACAGGTGGGCAGGTAGAGAATACCAAGGTGATCGAGATAACTATCGTTAAGGAACTCGGCAAAATAGTCCCGTAACTTCGGGAGAAGGGACGCCCCATTAGCGTGAAGGAGACTTGCTCTCCGGAGCGTGAGGGGGCCGCAGTGACTAGGCCCAAGCGACTGTTTACCAAAAACACAGGCCTCTGCTAAGTCGCAAGACGATGTATAGGGGTTGACGCCTGCCCGGTGCCGGAAGGTTACGTGGAGAGGTTAGCCTTCGGGCGAAGCTTTGAAACTAAGCCCCGGTAAACGGCGGCCGTAACTATAACGGTCCTAAGGTAATTTACGTTGCCTTAGTAAAATCTGGCCATATGCTGGAAACTCTGAGTATCCCGCATTACTAATTGTCCGCAGCGCATTGGATCCGTCCGATGCTATGTATACAATAGTGACAACATGACGGGTGCAGACAATCAGCAGGAAAGACCGGCCTGAAAAGTCCGGAATCCTCAGAGACTATACGCCAGACTTCCAGGCTTCGGCGTGGATGAAGATATAGTCCGTACCCCATGGCGACATGGGGAGGTCGGCAGAAATGACCGGCCCGCCAGCGGTACAGGCAAGCGCCGCTGGTCTTCAAGTAACAGAGAAAGAGCGAAATTCCTTGTCGGGTAAGTTCCGACCTGCACGAATGGCGTAACGATTTGGGCACTGTCTCAACGAGAGACTCGGTGAAATTGTAGTATCGGTGAAGATGCCGATTACCCGCGATAAGACGGAAAGACCCCGTGAACCTTTACTGTAGCTTGATATTGGAGTTTGGTGCATCCTGTCCAGGATAGGTGGGAGGCTTTGAAGCCGGGACGCTAGTTCCGGTGGAGCCAACCTTGGGATACCACCCCTGGTGTACTGGGCTTCTAACGGTTGGCCGTTATCCGGCAACCGAACAGTGTCAGGTGGGCAGTTTGACTGGGGCGGTCGCCTCGATTTAGGGGCGCCCTGGCGGTGACGTCAGGGGCAAACTCAGCTGTATGCTGGAATATCCGTTCTCTAGTCCGGTTTTTCACTCCGTAAAACTGGATGCAGGGATGTAGTATCCAGAGCTACCAGGTTTGGCAATAAACAATCAAAACGCCATTCCGGTGAAAATGCTTCTGGTGCGGACAATCAGCAGGGAAGTCTTCGTGACCCCTCAACGACTGCACGCTGAGCTTCTTGGCTAAGTCCAAGAAGGTGATACAGTCTGATCTTCATGGCGACATGAAGCCCGAAAGGGAAGTCTGACAAAGGTAATTGATGCGTTCGAAATCGATAGAAGACTACAAAAGCAAGTTGAAGCTATCCCGTAAACAACGGGACATTCTGGTGGGTCTGATGCTCGGAGACGGGCATCTGGAAACACAGAATCAGGGCAAGACATACAGGCTCAAGATTGAATATGCTGCAGCCAAGAGTGACTACTGTCAGCAAATCTATGAGATCTTTCAGGAGTGGGTTTTGACCCCTCCTAAGCCCAGGAGCAAAAACAGCAGTGGTCATCTATCGCAAAACATCGCTTTCAGCACTTTGAGTCATGGAGCCTTCAGGTTCTATGCTCAGCAGTTTTATCTCGATGGCAGGAAGGTCGTGCCGTCAAGGATAAAGAAGCTGCTGACTCCAATTGGATTGGCATATTGGTTTATGGACGATGGTTCCATTAAATCAAAACATTCAAAGGGTGTGATTCTTAACACCCAGGGGTTTAATAAACGGGAAGTGATGGCTCTGGCGGAATTACTGGAAAGTAAATTCCAGCTTTTAGCGAGCGAACGTAGACAAAAAGATGGATATCAGATTTATATCTCAGGCAGGAGCTACGAAAGATTTGTGGCAACTGTAGGTGATCTGATTCATCCGTCAATGAAGTACAAATTACCTGAGGCAAGACGAACATAAATGCCTAAAAAGTAACGGAGGTGCCCAAAGGTTCCCTCAGCACGGTCGGAAATCGTGCGTAGAGTGTAAAGGCAGAAGGGAGCTTGACTGCGAGACCTACAAGTCGAGCAGGTGCGAAAGCAGGGCTTAATGATCCGGCGGTTGAGAGTGGAATTGCCGTCGCTCAACGGATAAAAGGTACTCCGGGGATAACAGGCTTATCCTCCCCAAGAGTCCACATCGACGGGAGGGTTTGGCACCTCGATGTCGGCTCGTCGCATCCTGGGGCTGTAGCAGGTCCCAAGGGTTGGGCTGTTCGCCCATTAAAGCGGTACGCGAGCTGGGTTCAGAACGTCGTGAGACAGTTAAAACGAATAGGGCTAGCTGTCTATAAATTCGGCTAAATGCTGGAAAGTCTGGTGTATCCCGCATTACTCATTGTGAGCAAGCATTGGTTCTGTCCGATGCGGTGTTTACAATAGTGACAACATGACGGGTGCAGATAATCAGCAGGAAAGACTAGGTTGCTATATCGCGGGATACGTTGATGGCGAAGGGAGCTTCCATGTATCCATTCAGAAGAGTTCGTATGTTCTGGTTGGTTACCAGTTAATTCCTGAGTTTCGTGTTAGTCAGAATACTGAGCGAAACTCGGTACTGGAAATCATCCAGGAGACGATTCAATGTGGTTACATCAAGCAGAATCATCCTGGCAATGACAAGGATAAAGCAAGCGTCCTGGTTGTTCGCAACAGGAAAGATCTGATTGCGAAAGTAATCCCTTTCTTCGAAACGTATCAAATCATATCGGCCAAAGCAGATGAGTTTCGAAAATTCGCGGTCATCGTCAAAGCGATGTCGCAAGGAAAACATCTGCAAAGAGATGGTTTTATCGAATTACTTGGCATTGCATTCAGTATGAATGGAAATGGCAGGTACAGGAGATTGAGCTATAGCGAAATTGTCAGCAACCTAGAATCCTCAGAGACTATACGCCGAACACGGTCTTGGCAAAGATCGTGAAGATATAGTCCGAGCTGCATGGCGACATGCAGAGCCAGGCAGAAATGATCTGGCCGCCAGCGAAGCGGAAATTCAAAACATGGAAGCGGAGAAACGCTGGTAGTAACAATGCTGTCGGCCCCTATCTATCGTGGGCGCAGGAGAATTGAAGGGAGTGGCTCCTAGTACGAGAGGACCGGAGCGAACGCACCTCTGGTGTATCAGTTGTCGTGCCAACGGCACTGCTGACTAGCTACGTGCGGACGGGATAACCGCTGAAAGCATCTAAGCGGGAAGCCCACCCTAAGATGAGTTCTCCCACTGGGTTAACCGGGTAAGGACCCTTGTAGACTACAAGGTTGATAGGCTGGATGTGTAAGCACAGCAATGTGTTCAGCAGACCAGTACTAATTGTCCGAGGGCTTGATATAAAAACACCAATAACCACTATGCAGTTTCCAGGGTATGCCGGAACCGGTATGCCTGCACATGGCTGTGCGGCCAAGGCCGCACAAGTGCGCGGAAACGCAACCCGCGCCACAATTAAATAGAGTTTCCGGTGATTATGCTGGCGAGGAAACACCTCTTCCCATTCCGAACAGAGAAGTTAAGCTCGCCGAGGCCGATGGTACTTGGGGGGAGACCCCCTGGGAGAGTAGGAAGTCGCCGGGATTATTTGGAAGCCGCCTCGAGAGAGGCGGCTTTTTTTATCAATCGTAAAGTCCGTCACGAGGCCCTTTTTCTGCTATTCTTTCCCCTGTGAATAACCAGACTCCATCACCATCACCAACCGAGCGCAGCGACTTCATCCGCGATATCGTCACCGCCGACCTGCGGGAAGGCCGGCATAAGACGGTCGTCACCCGCTTCCCCCCCGAGCCGAACGGCTACCTCCATATCGGTCACGCCAAGTCCATATGTCTCAACTTCGGCATCGCCGGGGAGTTCGGCGGCCGTTGCCATCTGCGCTTCGACGACACCAATCCGGTGAAAGAGGAGCAGGAGTACATCGATGCCATCGAGACCGATGTTCGCTGGCTCGGGTTTGACTGGGGCGAGCACCTGTACTTCGCCTCTGATTACTTCCAGCAGCTCTACGAATGGGCGCGCCACCTCGTAAGGAATGGAAAGGCGTACGTGGACGACCTTACCGCCGATGAGATCCGGGAGCACCGGGGCACGCTGACGGAACCGGGCCGTGAGAGCCCTTGGCGGAGCCGCCCGGCAGAAGAGAGCATCGACCTGCTGGAACGCATGCGCGCCGGCGAATTCCCTGACGGAGCCCGCGTGCTGCGCGCGCGGATCGACATGAGTTCGGGGAACATCAACATGCGCGATCCGGTCCTGTACCGGATCCTGCATGCGGCACACCCGCGCACCGGTGAAGAGTGGTGCATCTACCCGACCTACGATTTCGCCCACGGACAATCCGACGCGATCGAGGGCATCTCGCACTCCCTCTGCACCCTGGAGTTCCAGGATCACCGGCCGCTCTACGACTGGCTCATCGACAATCTGCCGGTGCCCTCGCGTCCGCGCCAGTATGAGTTCGCGCGGCTCAATCTTACCCATACCGTCCTCTCCAAACGTACGCTCCTGGGTCTCGTCAAAGAGGGGCACATGCGCGGATGGGACGACCCCAGAATGCCAACGCTTTCGGGTCTGCGGCGGCGCGGCTTTCCTGCCGAGGGGATACGCGACTTCGTAGGCGCGGTGGGTGTTGCCAAGAGCGAGAGCGTCGTCGAGGTCGAGATGCTCGAGCACGCCGTGCGGGACGTCCTCAACCGAAAGGCCCTCCGCCGCTTCGCGATTCTGAATCCACTGAAGGTCGTCATCGAGAACTATCCTGAAGGTCAGGTCGAGGAGATGGAAGCCGTGAACAACCCGGAGGATCCATCAACCGGGACGCGCCGTGTGCCGTTCACGCGGGAACTCTGGATCGAGCAGGACGATTTCATGGAGGAGCCTCCGCGGAAGTTCTTCCGCCTGGCCCCCGGCCGCGAGGTGCGGCTCAGGTACGCTTACTTCGTGACCTGCCGCGAGGTCGTCAAGGACGCCGACGGCAAGGTCATCGAGCTCAGATGCACTTATGACCCGGACACGCGCGGAGGGGACGCGCCCGATGGGCGCCGCCCCAAGGCTACCCTCCATTGGCTTTCGACGGCACACGCGCAGCCCGCGGAGGTCAGACTCTACGACCACCTCTTCCGCAGCCCGCACCCGGGCGCGGATGGAGGCAACGTGTTCGAGGACCTGAACCCTGAATCAGAGACAGTGCTTGGGCACTGCTTCGTCGAGCCGGCGCTCGCCGCCCTGCCGGCTGGCGAGACCGTGCAGTTTGAGCGGCTTGGATACTTCTGTCCCGATCTGGACTCGATGCCGGATGCGCCCGTGTTCAACCGGACGCTTACGCTCCGGGACACATGGGCAAAACTGCAAGCGAAGGGCCGTCACGACTCGGCTTGAGTAAGGCTGCATCGCAAGGTAGACTCTAGAAGTGCGAAGCGCTACGTGTTAAGCGCTATCTATATCGCTGGCGAGTGGCCTAATGGTAAGGCACCTGACTCTGGATCAGGGGATTGAAGGTTCGAATCCTTCCTCGCCAGCCACGTCTTTCTCCTCATCCATTCCGAACATCTCCACGGAAGAGATCTTCGAGGTGCAAGAACCTTCCCGAGTGGGTAACGTCCCTTAGGGCTGCAGGCCTCGGTCGCGGCAGCCCAAAAATGCTGAGCTTACGGAGCAGCCGGGACCAGGGATGCGAATTGGACGCCCTCGAGGGAACTCAGATAAATATACTTCTGGTCGAGGACAACCCCGACGACGTCCTACTGACGACGAAACTGCTCAAACACGCCAAGCTCATGAACAGCATCGCTGTCGTCAATGACGGGGAGGAAGCGCTCGCCTACCTGCTGCAGGAGGGTGAATTCGCCAGCGCCCTGCGGCCCGATCTCGTTCTGTTAGACCTGAATCTGCCCAAAAAAAGCGGCAATGAAGTGCTGGCCGCGATCCGGAGTAATCCCACCCTTTGCAGCATCACGGTTGTCATTCAGTCCGCATCGGACGATGAGACCGAGCTGTTGAAAAACAGTGACTTCAGCGCGGACTGTTATGTAACCAAACCTGTGGATCTCGACAAAATGATCCAGATAGTCAGTTCGGTTGAAGACTTCGGGCTCAGCGTTGTCAGCGCCGGCTAAAAACGATCGCCTGCAGCGCCTTTCCAGTCAAGTAAACGTATTTCCCGGGCGTGCTTTTAAGAAATTGGGGAAGAGGTATTTCCTTTTCTGTATAAGCAAAAGCAATCAATAAATAAAGCATAGGCGGAAGATGTCCTGGACGTGGTGTCCACCCCTCAGTTCGCGCCAGCCGCAAGTCCCATCGTCTGCCTGTCGCCTGACCGCAGGATCACGGAGTTCAACCCTGAAGCCGAACGGCTTCATGGCAAGAGGCGTAATGAAGTGCTTGGAGCGGACTATTTTCAGCTGTTCTTGCCCGAGCCTGTTCGTGGCGAAGTCGCTGCTGACATGTAAAGTATTGATTCCGGGGACGGTCGCCCCCGCCCCCGATTACAGTCGTGCCATCGCGGCCAGTTAAAAAGCGCCCGCGCCCGGTCATCACGGCAAGATATTCTTTACATAATCCCCGAAGGCTAATACAATATACAAGACCTATCAAGTTATAAAAGCTTTGTTATCGCTGGCGCCGATGTCTGGACGCCGGCGATTTTTCAGCTTGTGTTACAAATTGGGAGAAAGATTTGCTGGCTGGCCATTTAAGGAGGCACGGGAAGAAATATCTCATCTTTTCCGGGCTTTTCCTCCTGATCGTCATCAACAACTGGTCGTCCCTCAGAAGTCCTCTGGTCGCCGACGATGAATATTTCATCCACGCCTCGCTGGATCCTTCCTTCGTCAGCTATCCTCATTTCTTCCTTTTTGCCAACGCCCCCTATTATTTCCGGCCCCTGGTTTTCATGGTCTGGACCCTTCAGTACGTCTTTTTCGGCTACTCCGGGCTGGCCTCCCACCTGATCAACGTCGCCTTTCAGACCGGCATCGTATTCCTGCTCTACCGGTTGCTGACGCGTCTGCGCGTCTCGCAGATAACAGCGTTGCTTGCCGCGGCGCTTTTTGCGATCACGCCGATGGCGGTGGAGGTCATCTCCTGGTCGGCGGGCAGAGGCGACTGCATGTCGGTATTCTTCATCCTGCTGGCGATGAACCTGTTTCTGAGTTACATGCTCAAGGGTAACAGATATGCTCTGGGAGGGTTCGTCCTGAGCGCGGTAGCCGCCCTGCTCAGCAAGGAGATCGGTTACATACTCCTGATCATGATCCCGGCGATGAAGCTTCTGTTCGGCGGCGTCGTCGAAGGAGAAGCCCTGCGTCGTGGCCCGAAGCCGGCTGCTGCGGCGCATGCCGGATTCGGAATGAGGCTGCGCGAGAATTTCATTTATTCCGGGCCCTGGCAGGGAGTGATGATGCTGTATGCCTCCTTCGCGGCGGTGACCCTGATGCGATATCTGCTGCTTGGCAACATGGGCGGCCAGTACAAGCTCTACGGCATGCCGACCTTCCAGGCGGTTTCCGAGACTATGGTCACCCTGCTGGCCCCGCTTAGCAACATCGAGGTGTCCAACGCAAAAATAATGCTGCTGGGCATCTATTCCGGCCTGTTGGTGCTGGCATCGATCGCCATGGTGATTGAAAGATGGAAAAAGGCGGCGCCACTTACGCGCAGGGTCTGGATCTTCTTCGCGATATTCTTCCTGGCATCCTTTGCTCCGGTGTTCAGGCGGACACTGTCGATCGGCATCAACAACGACCTCGAAGATAGCCGCTTTCTGTACACCACCAGTCTGGCGGTGGTGGCGCTTCCGGTGCTGGGGCTGCTCGAGTTCGGCTGGCGCTCCAGGTTATGGAAGGCAGCAGCCCTGACGGCGCTGCTGCTGCTGGTCCCGGCCTACATGTTTGGAACCAGGGAGGACAGCATCCTCTGGAACCAGGAGGCGCTGGTCGTCGACAATATCGCCCGTGAGACCAGGGCCGAGCTGCCCAATCCCGAACCGGATGCAAAGCTGTATCTGGACGGCGCCCCTTCACAGGTCTGGCATTACTACTATGGCAGCGGTCTGGATCAAGCGGTGCGCATCGCCTACGGCCGTAAGGATCTCGATGTCGAGATAGTCAACGAGAGCCCGGATTCGCCGGATCTGAACGATGGCTATCTGTTCGTCTACGACGACTCAAGCGGGCAGCTGGATTTACTAAGGCCCCCCAGATCGTCTTGATCAGAGTTTAAGGAAGCGGCCGATCAGCGTGTTGGCGACAGGGCGCAGGGCTTTGTCTTTCTCATCGAGTTCGCGCAGTATCTCCTCACCCGATGCGCCGCCGGTCTTGAGGTAGTCGGCGTATTCATCCACCCAGCTCTTTGCCAACCCCGGCACGACCTCGACATGAAACTGTACTCCGTAGACCTTGCCGCCGATCCGGAATGCCTGGTTGGCATAGGTGGAGTTTTCCGCCAGCCGCACCGCATCCCTGGGTAGGTCGAACGTGTCTCCGTGCAACTGGAAAACTGGCAGCTCCCGGGGCAGGCCGGAAAAAAGCGCATCCGTTTCCGCGGCCTCGGTAAGCTGCACCGACCCCCAGCCAAGCTCCCGGACTGGGCCCGCGTATACGCGGGCGCCTGCGGCTTTGGCGATGAGCTGGGATCCGAGACAGACGCCCAGCACGGGGAAATCCTCGGCGATAGCTTCCCCAAGCAGCGCGATCTCTTCCCCGAGGAAGGCGCTGCGGCCGGATTCATAGGCCGCCATCGGGCCTCCGAGGACCACGAGCGCGTCCCAGCCGTCAAGGTTTTGCGGCAAGGGTTCGCCCAAAAAAGGCCTGATGTAAACAAATTCGGCATCCGCTTCCGAGAACCGGCCCAGCGGCTCGCAGCCCACGTTCTGTATTACCATCACCTTGCTCATGGCAGAAGGATACCACCTGGCGGTGTTAGAATAACGTCGACCGGGAAAAACATCTGCGCAATCAGACCAGGGGAGGCAGTGATGGCAACTTTAGCCAAAGTCGATCTTGTCAGGGAGCTCAAGGAACTCTACCGGCCCTCCGCCAGAAAACCCTCGATCGTCGACGTTCCCGAAATGAACTTCCTGATGCTGGACGGCAGCGGCGACCCGGCTATCTCGCAGGAATTCCAGGAAGCATGCGGCGCCCTTTACGGCATGTCTTATGCATTGAAATTCACATTGAAGAACGAAGGCAGGACCGACTACAAGGTGATGCCGCTCGAGGGACTGTGGTGGATGAAGGGAAGCAGGAATTTTGACTCGGCCAGGAGGGACGAATGGCAATGGAGCCTGCTGATCGCTCAGCCGGACGAAGTCACCGCCGCTGATGTCAAGGAGGCGACCGTGCAACTGCGTCAGAAGAAGAATCCGCCGGCGCTTCCCAAGGTCAGGTTCAGGAGCTTTGCCGAGGGCAAGGCCGTGCAGATCATGTATACAGGACCGTACTCGGAGGAGGGGCCGACGATCCGGATGCTGCACCGGTTCGCGGCTGATAGCGGCTTTAAGCTGACCGGCAAACATCACGAGATCTACATGGGCGACCCCCGGCGCGCGGCGCCCGAGAAACTCAAAACCATAATCCGGCAACCGGTAAAGTAGCCTGCCCTTGCGCGTCGCGATAGTCCACGGTTATTTCCTGGGAGATTCGGGAAGCGCCATCTATACCCGCGAGCTGGCGAGGGAGCTGACCCGCGCCGGGCATGAAGTGACGATTGTCTGCCAGGAGCAACGCCCGGAGGCTTACGATTTCATCGACAGCCTCTACGTCTACGGCGACGGCAACCTCAGGCCCGAAGCCGTTTACGGGCGCGAGCCGCTTTATGCCGGCAGTTGCCGCCTGGTGCGTCCACACATCGGCGGCAGGATCCTCACCTATGTCGCCGGGCCTTTTCCGCCGTTTGAAGCCACTCCATTTCAGGACGCACCCGACGGATGGATCCGGGAATATGTAGAGGCAAATATCGCGGCGATGACATCGATCTTCCAGTATTGGCCGCAAGACCTGGTTGTGGCCAACCATGCGGTCATGCAGCCATATGTGGTGCGGCAAGCTCTTGAGGGGCTTTCGCCGCAAGTGGTGCGGCCGGCTCTTGAGGGGCGCGCGCCGTATGTGGTGACCATCCACGGCAGCGAGCTTAATTTCACCGTGAGCAGGGATGCCCGTATGGAGCCGTATATGGCGGCCGGGCTGTCGGGAGCCACTGCGATCGCAGCCTTGAGCGCCGATAGCCTTGCTCAGGTCGTGGGCATGGCCGGCAGTCTGGGCGTCGACATCTCCGGCGAGGCGGCGGTGCTGCCCCCGGGGGTGGATACACGCCTGTTTGTCCCGGAAACCGACCGCTCAGCCGCGATGCGGGCTGTCTCCGGCAGCATCGACCCGGCGAAGGACGACATCGCCGTCTTCGCGGGAAGGCTCATGTGGACGAAGGGGCTTCAATACGCTATTGCGGCCTTGCCCCTGATTTTGCGCCGGCGTCCGCGGTTTCAGCTGATCGTCGTTGGTGACGGGCCCCAGCTCCAGGCCCTCGAGAGGCTGGCCGGGGCGATTGAAACCGGTGATATCGATACCGCCAGGGTGCTGGTGGAGCGTGAACCCGAACTGAAAGCGGGTGCTGAATACGGGCCGGTCATCCCTCTTATGGATACAGAATCGGCGATGCTGTATCGCCGCGGCGCCTCAGGGCTCGGCGCGCGGATACATTATACCGGGCATCTTCCTCACGAACGTCTGGCGCCGATCTTCGGCGCGGCCGACCTGTCCCTGGCTCCGTCGGTATTTCCGGAAGCCTTCGGGCTGGTGAGCATCGAAGCCGTGTCGGCGGGCGCGTTGCCGGTAGCCACGTACCAGACGGGGCTGCGCGCCCCGCTTGACATGCTTGCCGAACTGTTAGGAGAGGACGGCTTTAGGCGCCTGGGCCCCGGATGCGCGCTGACCGAAGCCCTGGCGGGGGCCGTGATCGCGGCTCTCTCAGATTATCCGACCCGCGCAGCGGATTTCCGTCAAGGGCTGCATCGCGCGGCCGAGGAGAACTTTTCCTGGGGAATGGTCGCGAAACGCTATCTCGCATACGCAGCCGGCTGACGGCTGCTGTCTGCTTCCTTACGGACCGCTCAGCCGCCGCCGGCATGATCCTGGCCGCCGAGATGATGTGGCGGCATAAGCCTGTAGACGAGTATCGAGGCAACCAGCGTCACCGCAGCGGCCACCAGGAAGGTCACGTGCATTCCGCTCATAAAAGCGTTCTTGGCGGCGTCGGCCAGCCCTTGCCCATGCGGACCGCCGATATGGGCGGAAATCTCGATGGCGGCGCCGACGGAATTCTGCGCCGGGCCTGACGCCTGAGGGGGAAGGCCGGCCACGTTTCCAGCCATCTGCGAAGAATAGATAGTATTGAGGATGGCCCCCAGGATGGCAACGCCGAACGCCCCGCCGACCTGGCGGCTGGTGTCGTTCATAGCGGAACCCACGCCGGCCTTGGCCAGCGGCACGGCGCCCATGACCGCATTCGTAGATGGGGCCATGGTGTTGGAGACACCGAAAGACATGGCTACCACGGTTATTCCAATGATCCAGAAAGAAGTTCCAGGGCCCCAGAAATAAAAACTGGCCGATACGATCGCCAGCACCCCCAGGCCCATTGCCACTACTCGATTGGTTCCCAGTCTGCCGACCAGCCGGTAACTGTTGGCCGCGCCCACCAGCATTCCCAGGGCAAACGGCATGATCCTGACGCCGGCCTGCAGCGGCGTATACCCATGAACGAACTGTAGATACTGCGTGACTATAAAGATCATCCCGAACATGGTGAAGAAGGCCATGGTGATGCTGCTGACTCCAACCGAGAAGCGCGGATTGCGGAAGAAGTTCAGGTTGAGCATTGGGTGCTCGGCGCGGTTTTCCCAGTAAATGAAAGCTGCACCCATCACGATGGCGAGGGCAAATGCGCCCAGCACCCGCGTGTCGAGCCAGCCGCGTGAGGGCGCCTCGATGATGGAATAGACCAGCGTTGTCAGTGTTGTCATCGAGAGCACCGCGCCCAGGACGTCGATCCGCGGCGGTTTGGAGTCCCGGCTTTCCGGAACCAGGAACAGGCCCAGGAGCAGAGCCAGGACGATAACGGGGACATTGATGAGGAAGACCGAGCCCCAGTTGGACATGTCACCGGTGATGTCGAAGGGAAAATCCGCTCCCCAGCTGAAATTGTCGATCAGCCAGCCGCCCAGCGCCGGCCCCAGACCTATGCCGACGGCGGCCATGCCCGTCCAGATACCGATTGCCTTGCCGCGTTCTTTCCGCGGAAAAACGTCGGTGATGATCGAGAGGGTGGACGGCATGATCAGCGCGCCGCCCGCTCCCATAAACGATCTCCAGGTTATCAGCGAGTTGCTGGTCGCCGCGTGAGCGGCAAAAAAGCTGGAAATCCCGAAGATAATCAGTCCCGCCTGCAGGGTCCGCTTGCGGCCGAATCTGTCGCCGAGCGCTCCCATGGTCAGTAGCAGGCTGGCGAAGACAAGCACGTAAGCGTCGACCATCCACTGGAGCTCGGAGGACGTGGCGGTCAGTTCTTTCTGGATGGTCGGCAGGGCGACGTTGAGGATCGTGTTGTCCAGCCCGATGATCAACAGGCTGACGGAAAGCACGCCCAGCGTCCACCAGCGCTTTCGATACTTGCCGGTCCGGTAATAAGACTCGTCTACTGTCTGGGTTTCGGGTTGGCTCATATATTCTTTTCTGTTTTCCACAAACGTCTGCTTTTCAACCCACTTGCAGCTGCTTCCCCTGAACGGATCTCGTCTCCATCCGCTGATGAATCACAAAGGATGCCAAATAAAATCCGTCTATTTTCAAATTGACCCTTAAGGCGAGGCTGTTACTGACAGATACAAATAATAGAGGTTCTGACGGTTGGGGGCGGTTCTAGGGCGGTTTCCAGGCAGGGATTGCGGGCTCAGACTTGCGGCCGGACGGGATCAGGTTTTAACTGATGAGAGTAATTTGCCGACAAGCAGTGTTCGCCGCGCGGGGGTTTTTCCTTCTGGCGCTCGTCGCTACAGCCGCGTTCGTCTCCCAGAGTGGGGGCGGACTGACTTTTCCCGGAACACCCGAAACAGCTTCTGCGGCCACCACATCACCCGATACCACGCTGGCCCCTCAGTCTTCCATCGTGTCATCCGTGGCGCCATCGATTCCCTGGACGGTCCGCGGCTTCAACTATCCCTCGTGGCAACGGGACGATTATCAGAGCGAGGCTTCCGGTGAGTCGCTGACGCGCATGGCGTCGACCGGCGCCAACTGGGTCGCGATCGTGCCCACAAAATATATGTCGAGCGCAACCGGCAGCGAGATCGGCGTGCCGGACAACCGGGCCGCCACTGACGAAGCCGTTGCCCGGGCCATCGACGATGCGCATGCAAGGGGTCTCAAGGTTCTGCTCAAGCCGCACATCGACGTCATCGACGGCACCTCACGGGTGGACATCCAGCCGGCAGACGCCGCCAGCTGGTTCGCAAATTATGATCAGGTCATCAACCAATATGCGGCGCTGGCTCAGGCTCATAATGTCGAGATGCTGGCTGTCGGCACCGAGCTGGCGAGTATCGACAGGGCGAACAACTACGGCTATTGGGCCGGTATCATCGCCAACGTCAGGGCCCGGTACCAGGGGCCGCTCACGTACGCCGCCAGCCTCAACGATTTTGACAGCGTCAGTTTTGCGGGATTGCTCGATTATCTGGGGCTGGATATGTACTTCCCCTTGAGCGACCTGGCCGAGCCCTCGGTTGAAGATCTGATGCTGGGCTGGACTGACTACCACGGATATTATGGCGAGGCAAACTGGATGTCGCGCATCGAGAACTGGCAGGCCCACTGGAACAAGCCGGTCATCCTCACCGAGTTGGGCTATCGCAGCATCAAGTATGTCGGCCTGACTCCCTGGGATTGCTCGCCGGGAGAATATGACGGCTACAATCAGTCGCGCGCCTTCGAAGCGGCCTTCCGGGTCCTTTCCGACAAGCAGTGGCTTGCAGGCGCCTTCTTCTGGGATTGGGCTGTGGATAACGCTGTCGGAGGCCCTGGCGACACCGGCTACACGGTGCGTGACAAACCCGCCGAGTCGGTAGTGACTTCGTGGTTCACCGGCGGAACCGCCGCCGAGCCCTCGGTAGAGGTCCATATGCATGGAGCCACGTGGGCCAGTTACGCCGATTACCTCTCCGGGAAACTGACCGTGGATTACGGTCTTTCGAATGTCGGTGGCGGCCAGGCCCTGCAGAGTTCGATCAGCGCCAGCCTTGCCAGCGCCGGCGTTCAGGTTCTGACCCCTCTGCCGCTTGATGTAGGCCCCATCGAGACCGGAGCGGAGCGGAGCGCCGCCATCACCTACAGGATCCCGCCCGGCGTTTTTTCCTTCAGAGTGACCAACTTCGTGGCTTCGCTTGACGCTACCGGCAGCTGGCACGTCGATCCGCGCGTGCAGTAGCTGCGGCATCGGGGACCGGCTAAGTCAGCTTCCAGCCGGCCGGCCCCGCAGGCCTATTCTTCCAGAAGGCTTTCGAGGCCGGCTTCGATCGAGACCCCCGGCGTGTAGCCAAGGGTAGACCCCAGCATTTCATTCGAGGCAAAAGAACGGCGGATGTCGCCTTTGCGGGCCTCCCCGAAAACGATCTCGCTCCTGCTGCCGGCTGCGGCGCGGATCAGCTGGGCTGCCTCGAGAATACTGGTCTCGATGCCGCGTGAGACATTGATGATCCCGGGAAGCGGACCGGCGGCGCCGGCGGCCAGAAGGTTCACGCGGGCGATATCCGAGACATGGATGAAGTCGCGCGTCTGAGAGCCATCGCCGAAGATCGTCAGCGGCTCATTCCTCTTGGCGCGGTTCATGAAGATCGTCAGTACTCCGGAGTACGGTGAAGCGGGATCCTGGCGGAGACCATAGACGTTAAAATAACGCAGCGCCAGGAAATCGATCCCGTGTAACTCGCGGTAGTTGCGGCCGTAGAACTCTCCGGTCAGCTTGTGCCAGGCATAGGGAGAGAGAGGAAGCACAGGCGAGGACTCAGTCTTCGGCAGCTCCGGATCGTCTCCGTAGACCGCCGCCGAGCTGGAGAATATGACCCGGCTAACCTTGTTTTCTCTGGCGGCTTCCATCACACTTAAACAGCCGCCGGTATTCACCTCGTGGGTCGCCAGAGGGTCCTCGATTGATTTTTCCACGGAAGAAATAGCTGCAAGATGCAGGATTACGTCACAATCTTTACAGGCCCGGGAAAGGGCGGAGGTATCGCGGATGTCCTGTTCGACCAGTTCGATCTCGCCGGCGACCGCATCCAGGTTTGACTTGCTGCCGGAAGAGAAATCATCAACGACAGTCACATCGTGACCCTCTTTCACGAACAGCTCGGCGGTATGGGAGCCGATGAAACCGGCTCCGCCTGTTATCAGGATTCTCATCGAAGCTACAATAACAGACCGGATTATGGATAGGAATTCAGGACATAAAGGCAGAATGGGCATTCCGGCGCCGGCGGTTATGGCCGTCCCCTTCCTGCTTGCCCTGCTTTTGGCGCCGGTGATCCTTATCCAGTCAGGCTGTGGCGGCCAGGCTTCGAACGACCCGGCGGCGGTGGCCGGCGATCCGCCGCCGCCGGCGCCGCTTAAACCCGAGATCCGCGATTCTGATTTCTTTGGCGTCAACACCGGCCTTTCGGATATCCTTTACCAGAATGCATCGCTGCGCCCCGAGGCCGCCGGTCTTTCCAGCTTCACATTCGAAGCGCGGGTGCGGGTCGATCGCATCTCGTCGGCTGCGGGTGGCGCCGGGATCGCCTTTCTCGGCGACGGCAAGAACAATGGTTACGTTCTTTTGATTTCGCCCGGACAGGAGCGCTGGCGGCTTACCGATGTTGCCTCCAAGGTTTCCGTGGCCGGCGGCATCGAGGCCGGAAGCTTCGCCATCGGCACCTGGCACGACCTCAAGGCGCAGGTGACGGAAGACCGTGTCCATATATTTATCGACGGGGTGAGGAAGACGCCGGCTGATGGGATCGCCCGGCCGGCCGGAAACGGAGCGGCAGGGTTGAAGGTCAGCTTCGCGGCGGCCTCGTTTGATGACGTCGCCCTCACGGATGACAGCACCGGCAAGGCGGTGCTCCACGACGATTTTTCCGGCTCGGGCAACGACCGCGTTTATGTCGGCAGCTGGCAGACTTTAAATGCGCCGGCGTGGTCGCTCGACCATGAGGACGATAACGGCATCTATCGCGGCAGTGTGCTGCTCGCTCCGGAGCAGCTGGCGAGCGCGGAGCTTTCCCCCGTGATGAGCGCCCGTTTCGACTTGTTGCAGGCTGCCGGTGCAAAATACGTGCGGGTCTTTATTCCCTGGAACGATATCCAGGCCCAGGGTCCGGGCAGTTTCAGCTGGGACTTCTATGACGCCATCGTATACGCCGCCAGGCAGCGCGGTCTCAAGGTCGTCGCCGGGCTGGTTCTTGCTCCGGCATGGGCTGTTGCTCCCGAGCATCGCTTCGAGCAGGACTCATATGCCTATCCGCCGGTCGACAACGCCGATTACGCCCGCTTCGTCGAGGCAGCGGTAAAGAGGTACATGCCGGGAGGCGGGCTGGCTCAGCAGTTGGGTTGGGACGACGGCTACGGCGTCACTGACTTCGAGATGGGGCATGAATACAATGTTGGCAGGATCGTCCAGTCGGAAGGAAGTCTCTTCTTTGCCGGCTGGTTGGGAACGCTGGACCAGTATGTCGATCTGCTCAAAGCCGGACACGACCGGGTTAAGGCGGCCTGT
Source organism: Actinomycetota bacterium (assembly GCA_023382335.1). Classification (GTDB taxonomy): domain Bacteria; phylum Actinomycetota; class Thermoleophilia; order BMS3ABIN01; family BMS3ABIN01; genus JACRMB01. The sequence continues at coordinate 158,509 of JAMCPM010000008.1, read as the reverse complement.
GACTACTGCACGGTCCTCAATGGCGCCACCGGCGACGACGTGCCTCCGGCTTATGCGACCCCGCGGACCGACCCGGGGGTCCAGCGGCAGACTGTCTGGCAGGGCGTCGAGGACCTGTACGAAAACATCAAAGCCCGGAATCCGGGCGACCCCGATCCATACTCAAAATATTTTGACGTGCTCAACATACATACTTACCAATGGCGCATGCTGACCGCCCAGGGTCAACTTCCCGATATCTATGCCAGCTATTCTTTTCCCGATCCGAGATGGTATAGCGACCGGCTCAGCCGAGTCACGGACGTCATGCGGCGTTATGGGGACTCGGGCCGGGATGTCTGGCTGACGGAGACTTCGTACGCCAGCGCCGATTCCGGCGACCCCTATGCCGGCAATCTGACCGAGGAAGGCCAGGCGGCGGCTCTCAGGATAGCTTTCGAGCAGTCGGCTGCTTTCCCCCAGGTGAAAAAGGTGTTCTGGTGGTACGCCTTCGACGTGAGATACGCGGTCGGATTGATCCGGGAGGATCTTTCCACCAAGCCGTCCTATGACGCATATGCACGGTTGACCGGCGCCAGGTAGCATAACAGTGAATCGCCTTTACAGGCAGCTACTTGCCGTCTGGCATAGTATTATCTTTTCCGTGAGTGATTTTCGGACACCGATTACCTTCTTCGTGATGCCTTGAAACAGTTATTTCTCAAGTGGGTACATAATGCCGGCGCCAGGGATATAACGATCCTGGCTGCGGTGGTTCTGGTTCTTACCATCCCTTTCATCAACCAGGCGTTTCACTGGGACGACCGCGATTTCATCGACCAGGCCAGGGTCACGGTCCAGGACCCGCTGCAATTCAACTTCGTGGATTATCAGGAGCGCGGCGTCTACCGGGCTGTCATGGTCTTCCGGCATCCGCCGCTGCTCTCATATTATATGGCTGCGTTCATGAAGATCGGAGGCGAGAGCGAGGTGCTGCTGCACGGCGCCTTTGTGTTGTTCCCGCTGATCGCCGCCGTCTCCATGTATTCTTTGGGCCGCAGGTTTACCAGGCACCCGATGATTGCCAGCCTGTTGCTGGTCTTCACTCCCGGATTCATGGTGCTGTCACATACGGTCATGGGGAATCTGCCGGGGGTGGCCCTTTGGCTCGCGGCCACCGCCCTTTTCGTCTGGGGCTTGGACAGGGATGACTGGAAGCTGCTGATCCTCTCCGGGCTGGCGATGGCCGCCTCGATCATGATCTTTGCCCAGGCTCTGGAGCTGGCGGCGATTCTGGCGGTTTACGCCATCCTCAAATGGAGGTTCCGGCTGCGGGTCTTTGCCGCTTTTGTGATTCCGGCGGCCGCCTACGGCTGGTGGCGCTTCTACATCGGTCAGCGATACGGCCGCGCGCCGGCGATCAATTACGTGGTTGACTTCAATACCAATTCGCAGATTCGTTCGCTGTTCGTATTTATTGGCGGCTCGATCTTCTTCCCTCTTTCAGCCTGGGTCCTGTACCTGCGCCGCAAGGTCGATCTGCTGGCCGCGTTTGCGCTGCTGCCTCCCCTGATAACCTGGGTGGCCGTTTATTATGTGGCCAAGGGTGACCTGACCTTGTGGCAGGGAATACAGGTATCGGCGCTCGCGGTCGCCGGCTACTGCATATTCTACGGCCTGTTTTCCTCAGCCGTATCGGAAGCCTGGAACCTGGTCAAACGCCGGAAGGGCTCCATCGACGCCATGTTTCTCTTTTCCTGGTTCGCAGCCGTGGCGGCTGTATACGCCGGCACGACCTCGCTTCCCTACGTCGCCGTCAGGCATCTGCTGCCGCTTTTTGCCCCGGTCATATTGCTTTTCGTCCGCGGCATCGAGGACCTCTGGCCGATGCGGCCGCGGCTGCGGACCTCGTTCGTGGTGGCAACGCTGGCCTTGACTCTGGCGGCGGGGCTTGCCACCTCGATCGCCGATTACCGCCTGGCGAATTCCTACCGCACCGTCGCCGCGCAGATGCAGGAAAAATATGCAGGCGATCCCACCAGGCTCTGGGCGCTGGGAGAATTCGGCTTCCGTTATTACATGGAAAAAGACGGCTTCGAATACCTCGGAGTCCACTCCAAAGCAAGTCCGGGCGACATCGTCGTGACCTCGTATCTCGCCTCAAACGGTCTGGTGGCGCCGCTGCCGGCTGGTTTCTACACGACGCTCAACCGGTTCGATGTCGAGGACGGCTTCCCGGTCCGGATCATGAATCCCTGGGCGGGCGCCGGTTTCTACGGCAACTCCGTCGGCCCGCTGCCGTTTTCCTTTGCCACCGACAAACTCGACGTGATCGAAGAGGATCAGCTCGACTGGAAAGCTCAGCCTCAGGAGGGCAGCGGTGGCTGATACCGGGTCCGGGCGATCGACATTCAGGAGGATGATGACAGGCGGGCTGCCGGTCCGAACTGAAGTCATCATTGTTGCCGCCTTCACCCTGCTGTTGATGCTGCCGTTTCTGGCCCGTCCCTTCCACATGGATGACGCCGGCTTCATCGAACTGGCGCGCGCCCGGCTGGACCAGCCGCTGCAGACGGTGCTGCACGATTATACTTTCTTCGGCCAGGAGAACGCTGAGTTCCTCGATACCCATCCACCGCTGGTGCCGTCATATATCGCCATCGTCATCAAGGTAGCGGGAGAGTCGGAGACAGCCGGCCACGCCGCCTTCCTTGTCTTCCCGCTGATCGCGGCGATATCAATGTATTACCTGGCGCGCAGATATACCCGCTACGCCCTGCTGGCCGCTCTGCTGTTCATAGCCACGCCCGGGGCGATGGTGATGAGCCAGGGGCTGATGAGCGACATGCCCGGGGTCGCTTTCTGGCTGGCGGCGGTCACACTATACGTCTATGCGCTCGACCGCAACCGTCTCTGGATGATGGCTCTCTGTGGAATCGCGATCACGCTGGGAGTGTTTACTTCCTACCAGGTCCTTAGCGTCATACCTCTGCTGTTTGTCTATGCGCTGGTGCGGCGGAAGCTTTCGCTGCTGGCGATACTGCCGTTCGTCCTGCCCTTGAGCTCGTTTGCCAGTTATGCCGTCTGGCATTATTACGTGCTGGGGGTGTTGCCACGGCTCTCTTACGGGGTAGGCGCGCCGCTGGCCTGGTATTCGATCGTCCAGAAGGGAGCCAGCGTCTTTGCCACCGCCGGCGGCGCCGTCGTGTTCTTCGTAGTGCTGATGAGGGTGCTGCTGAGGAAGAGCTGGGACTTCGCCGTCTATCTGGCCTTCATCGTCCCACTCTGGTTCGCGGCGCTGTTCCAGTTCCTCACCGGCAGCTACAGCGCCGGCGCGGCGGTCATGACCATCCTTTTCATTCCCCTGGGGATCCTTTATCTCTATCAGATCTTCGCGGATGGGTGGCAGCGGCTTGACGACCATGTTCACGAGCGGCAGGCGGGGGATGTGCTTTTGCTGCTATGGCTCGCCGGAGTGCTCTTTTATCTGGTTGTCCTTTTGCCTTATGCGTCGGTGCGGTATCTGCTGCCGGCCTTCGCGCCCCTGATCCTTCTGTTCGTGCGGCTGGCGGAGGACCGCGCCGGCGACCGCGATGCGGAGGACCGCGACGGCGTCGGTGGTGCGGAGGACCGCACAGAAAACGGCCTTGCTGTCGGGCGCATCCTCGCGGCCGCGGTCCTGGCTACGGCCGGCCTGGGCTTTCTCGTAGCCGGGGCCGATTATCAGCTGGCGTCGGCCAACCGCGCCTTTGCTCAAAACCAGGGAGCCGCATATGGAAGCACGGCCGCAGCCGAAGGACACCAGGTCTGGTTTGTCGGTGAGTTCGGGTTCCGTTACTACATGGAGCGGCAGGGGTTCAGGGAGCTTCCCAAGGACACGCAGGTCGCCGAGGGCGATCTGATCATACAATCGCCGCTGGCCGATCCGCGGCCGTTCTCGGAGGTGATGGAGCGGCGCGTCGAGCTGATCGATACCGTCGGCTATTCGGGCCTGCTGCCGTTACGAACCATAAGTTTCAGCTCCAAGGCAGGTTTTTACGGCCACTTCTGGGGAATACTGCCCTGGTCGGTGGATTTCGGCAATGTTGAGGAATACCTGGTTTACAGGGTTGTTCCCGAAAAACAAAGGCTTTGGGAGAGGACCTTGAAGGATTACCAGGCTCCCAGTTGAAAAATAATAGGTATTCCTATACTATCACCGGTGTCCGGTGATGTACCGGAAGAAGAAATTGTATGAAAGTTCGAGAACCCGCTCAGATCAAAGGAACTCTGAAGGGAGGTGGATGGTGAGTAAGAAGCGCATTGTAATGTTGCTTGTCATCGGTGCAGTGGTAGCCACCATGATGGTACTGGCTTTGAACGTTTCGGCCATGGCTCAGGGCTATGGCGCGACCGGCGGAGCAAGCACCGGAACTACGGGTGGAGCTACGACAGGCGCCGAGGTCGGCGTGTTTGGCGTGGCTGGCGCATGTCTTATCGCGGCCGGTTACTTCCTGACACGGAAGGCCCGTTCATAATTTAGGAATCAGAACGAATAAATGAATTTGAAAAGGGAGCCGCTTGCGCGGCTCCCTTTGTCTTGGCCTCCGATAGGCGGGCCGCCTTCTCCAGCGCCGTCCGTCGGGCTCTGCCTGACTTTTGCTAAACTGGAAACATGCCCGCCCCTTCCGATAAATCCACGCCATCAGGCGCTTCCGGTATGACGCCTTCACCGGCGACTCCGAGTTTCGCGCCCGGCGGGCGTGCGGCGCTCATCAAGGGCCTGCGCGTACTCTTTACACTGGTCACGATCGCGGCGACCGTCATAGCCGCGTATTTCGCGCTTATCCTGTCCTCTTCGACCGAAGTCGCCATCGGGCCGGTGCGCGTCGAATTTTCGCTCAAGCCTGCCCTTCACGGAAAATCGATCGTCGATCTGCCGCCGGCGGGTTCCATCGAGGCCGACACCCATACCGCTCCCGCGGTCGTTAACTACTCGCTCAAGGAGATCTCAGTTGCCGACGTCGGCGAGCTCACCGATCCCGGTTCCCCCTCCCGGCAGGCTCTGGATAACTGGCGTGACCCGGTGGGCGCCGGCGTGCGCTCGCTGATCCTCAGGGTCGCCCTGGTGACGGTGCTTGTCGGGGCCGCGGTCGCCGGACTGTTGCAGCGCCGCTGGCGATGGGCTCTGGCTGGAGCCGCCCTGGGCCTGTTCACGGCTGTGGCCGTGGGAGGTATGGCCTATACCAGCTATGACACCAGCGCCTTCAGCGAGCCCAGGTACGAGGGCGGTCTGACGTATGCGCCGGAGATCCTCGATTTCTCGCAACAGACCCTGGCGAACCTCAACTCCTATGAGGACCGGGTTCCCGAGATCGCCGACAGCCTTTACCGGACCGTCAGCGCTCTGCATCAGATACCGCAGGCGCCGCCGGAAGCAGACACGATAAGGGTACTGCACGTGTCTGACATGCACTCGAGCGCTGCCGGCGCCGATCTGACAAAATCTGCGGTCAAGCTCTACAATGCAGATTTTGTCATCGATACCGGCGATCTCACCGATCTGGGGACATCTTTTGAAATGGGCTATCCCGCGACTTATCTGCCGCTACCAGTGCCATATTTCTGGATTGGTGGCAACCACGACACGCCGCTGGTGACGAGGACCATGCGGGAAACGCCGGGGGTCACTGTCCTGGGCGATGAATTCAAGACAGCCGGCGATATGGTCATCGGCGGTTTTCCCGATCCCGCGGCCCTGAGCATCACCCCGGAACCCTCTAGCGATGTCATCCAGGCCAAGGAGGCGGCGAGGATTGCCGGGCTGGTCGACGCCCAAAAGCCGCGGCCTTTCATGGTCGCGGTCCACGATCCCAAGCAGGCCGTCTTGCTCGCCGGAAAGGTATCGGTGGTGGTCGACGGTCATACGCACCGGCAGGGGATCACAGTCGATAAAGGCACGGTCTTTCTCGATGCCGGATCGACCGGCGGCGGCGGCTTTCGCAGCTTCAATCACGACGCCGAGACCCCCAATACGCTGCAGGTGCTCTACATCAGGAAGGATTCACTGAAGCTGGTCGCCGTGGACTCGATCTCGATCTCGGGCTTCAGCCAGGAATTCTCGGTTACCAGGCGGGTGTTCGGACCGGATGAGGGCATGGTCAAGGAGACACAGCTCCAGCAGGCGGTTTCGGCAGGGTCTGGATAGCGTTTGTCAAGACGCCCGCCGGTTGACATCATGCACAACAATAATATTATGATTGCTTTATTACTTTTTATCGTGGCATTTATGAAACCGATTTTGGGGAAAAATGGTGCTGGAGCATGGTCGTCTACCGGAAACTATTACAGCTGTCTGGGAGCGGCACTGGAAGCTCATCGTATTGGCGGCATTCACCGTCGTGGCGTTTACGGTATACGCTGCGACTCTGGGCAACCCGTTGGTTTGCGATGATTACTACTGGCTGGCGCTAGACAGATACCATCTTTTCGGGGCGCATGAACTTGGCAGGATTTCCGCGTTAAAATGGCCGTTCTACGCCGATTCCCCTTACTATATGAGGCCCTTGCTGCTGGCCCTTTGGATGGTGTTCACCGACTTTTTCGGCACGGCTTCGTGGCCGATGCACGTTTTGAATGTAGCCCTCCAGGCGGGAATTGCCTGGCTTCTTTTCTGGTTTTTGACCCGGCTCCGGGTGTCAAAAACCGCATCTCTTATCGGCGCACTCCTGTTCCTGCTATCTCCGATAGCTCCGGAGGCGGTATCCTGGTCGTCTGGAAATTCCGACCTCGTAAGCTTTTTCTTCATCCTTCTGAGCCTGGGCATGTATGCTGGTTTCCTGGGATCGGGTGACCGCCGCCAATATGTTGTCTCGCTCGCAGCCATGGCCGCTGGGCTGCTGAGCAAGGAAACAGCCTTTATGCTTGTGCTATGCATTCCCGCCCTGGAGATACTGTTCGCGGGCAGGTTGAGGCCCAGGGAAAATCTCGAAGCTGTTACGGCAGGAAAGAGGTTGAAACAGTTTCTGGCAAGGTTTGTGCCCTTTCTGGGAATTTTCGTTGTTTACATGCTGTTTCGAGCCCTGCTCATCGGTTTGAATTTTTTCGTATCATCCAGCCCGAATAAGATAATTGGTTCGTACTTTTCTGCCAGAGTGCTGTTCGCTCCACTTGACTCGCATGAGTTCGACCTCCGATTTATAACTTATATGCGTGTCTACACGCTGGTCCTTCTGCTAGCCTCGATCGCGGTTATGGCATTGAGATGGCGGAGAATTTCTTCCATCAAGAAGAGAGTCTGGGCTTTTCTGGTGTTTATGTTCTTCGCTTTCCTTCTGCCGCCAGGCTCATTCATCGCAGAGGGGCTCGACAATGACATGTGGTTGTCACACTTTTTATACCTGCCAACAGCTTTTTTGTTAGCCGTGATTGTCTTCGGCCTGGTTGAATGCGGGTCGAAGAAACGAGCGTGGATGATTATTTCTTGCGCGGCTTGCCTGGTCCTGGTTCCCATTTATTTTCGCGGGGTTCAGGTCAACAATTATCATTGGGACCAAGCCTCCGTTGCCGAGGACAGGATTCTGGAAAGGATACCCGGGCTTTTACCGGATCTGCCCGAAAACGCAACCGTATACCTGAGGATGAGGGAGGCCACTCGGAATTCGCGCGTTTACTGGTGTCAGCCTATGTTGGAACCGGCAGTGCGGATAAAGCTAGGCAGGTTCGACCTCAGGGTTCAGCAGAGCGCGCCTGACGACCCGGATGCTCCGGATTTTTCTTCCACTGATGACGGCTATTTGATCTATTACGACGAAAACGGCGATCAACTGTCACTGGTCCACGGTCCCAGGGCCTAGCTGCCGATAGGTTTGGCCGCCGCTAATACATCTGGTAGCCGCCATCTAATTATCGTGCTTGATCGCCACGGTGACGGAATCTTTTATGTGCCTGTTTTCGCATAGCCGCCAATTGATGACGAAACTGATGGCGACAATGTAGCCGGCAATCACGCCCGGGACCGACCAGTAGAGCAGATAGCAAGTGTCGCTGAACACAAATCCGCCGAGCAGATAGGTGAAGATGCTGCTGGTGCCATAGAGGCCCCCGGTGAAGCTGAGAATGATCGCAAGCAGCCGGCCCGGCCATCCCCAGTCGAAGATCCATACCTGCAGCCTGTAAATCAGCTCGGCGGGATAAGTCCTAGAGCAGCGGCACCAGAACCAGCGACAGCAGCATGCGCGAAATCTTCTGATGGAGGCCGGAGTTCCATAGCGCCGGCGCCAGCAGGAAGAACTGGATGGCGATAGCCGCCCCCAGGTACTGGCGCCAGCGCTTGACATCGGGCGTAAAAATGGCTGGCCGTAGACATCCTCTCTCGCCCTGACGGCGCATCCTGATATAAGGGCAGACGCGGCCAGGAACGTGAAAACCATGGCGGCTTCGGGCAGCCGCCTTTTGCCTGTATTCTCTGCTCTCACGGTAGAAAAACCCTTCCCGGATTACGTCATCTTTCCCAAGGGCCGCGGAAATCAATCCGTGGGGATATCTGCCCGCGTTTCCCTGACGGTAGAGAGCTTTCCAGCCGGAAAAGTATCCCATCACGCGACGAAACCCTCGCCGCCAGGCAGCAAGGGTTTCGTCAAGCCCTCCACAGGCGTCCCCCAAAAGGGGAACATTTTTAAACTAATACCTCAGACCGAAACGTCGACGCTGTAAGCCCAGTCGCCATGGATGTTGCAGCGCTCGTAAGCCTTGAGCGTTCCGGGATTATCCAGCATGATCGTGAAACATGCCTTGGGATACGTGAACCCCCAGGTCAGGTCACACCTTGCGATAAAGCTGTTGTCCAGGTAGAGGTCGATGAACTCGATGTGATGCCCGGCCTCGCTGGGATGGGCCAACTCCTTGCCCACCCATACCGTGACCTCGAACGGCTCGCCTGCCTTGGGCGTTCCCTCGATATCGATAACAGGAACATGCTTCTTTTCCGCGTCGCTCATATTGGCAGGGTCCTTGGCTTTCTGAATCACGCTGGAAGGGTGCGGTGACATTTCAAAACCTCCGAAAACTCTCGTTTGTTTTCATCGAACGTACATTACGATTACCCGCTAGGCGGCGTTCCAAAACAGAAACGAGAAATACTGGGAAAATTCCTCAGATATGCGCTTGCGCGCCGAGGCGAAGCCCGGCAGTCCGTCGAACCGCCTAGTGGTGCGGTCCGGCGACCTGGATGAGCGCTTCCGAGGTCATCAGGATCAGCGCCCAGAGGGCATCCAGCTGGAAGTGCCTGACCGCGGTCTCGTCGAGCAGCAGCTGGGCGCGGGCGGGGAACTCGAGATCGCCGACCCAGAGGATGATGGTCACTGGCAGCCGCGGAAATGCAGGCAGGGTAACGGCGGCGTCGCCGTGGTCGGCGGGCACGCCTCCGAGCTCGGCCGCCGACTCGAGCATATGCCCTGGATTGGATCCGAAGTGGTGCGCGATGACCTCGCCGGGCAGTTCGTGCGGCCCCTTGAAGAAAGCGGCCCCGTGGGGCAGGGCCTGGGGCGCCACCAGCTTCCCGTTAGGCTCGACGTCCGCGCACGAGACCAGGTAGAGCGGCACCAGCAGTCCGAAGTGCGTGGAATCGTGAGCGTGGAAGTGGTGCGGCGGACCTATCGGACGGATCTCCCGCTCGCCGGCGTTGACGATGTAGGGCTCGCCAAAGACCTGGACGACAAAGACATCTTCCTCATCCCAGTATTCAACGCCGGCGCGCTCGGCCACCTCAAAGGGGTTGAGCTGCTCGAGCTTCTTCCAGGCTTCTATCTCTCCGGCAAGCATGACGACTATTCTACAACGGCGGGCGCCCTTGTGATAAATTGAAGCGGTCCATGGTCAACCGAATCAATCCCGCCGCTGGCATCGCTGCCGTCCTGACGGCAGCCGTTATGCTGCTGGCGGCCCTCATGCAAACCGGGTGTGGCGGCGGCGGCGTGACGACCGCGCCGGCATCGACCCGCGCCGCCGGCCTGGGGTATGACAGCGCCATCGTCGTGGGCAGCATCGGTGAGGAGCTCGACGTCATGAACGGCCTCGGCTGCGGCGGCGACGGTTTCTTCCGCAAGACCCATGTCGAAGTGGTGGAGCGGGACGGCCGCCATTATGACGTCATCGATGCGCAGTGCACCGCTTCCAGCGAGACCAGGAAATTCTACTTCGATGTCAGCAGCTGCTTCCCCTGTCCCGATTGAGCCGCGGCCGTGTCGCTACTGACCAGAAACCTCGACGGCTCCGATCCGCTCGACGCTGAGACGGCTGAGAAAAAGTCCAGGGAGGAAAAGCTCGAGGCTGTCGCCGGCTACGTGAGGGTCTGCGAGTTGTGCGGACTCTACCTTACGCGCCGAAACGCTGTTCCCGGGGAAGGAGATGCCCGGGCCGGGCTGATGCTGGTCGGCGAGAGCCCCGGCGAGAACGAGGACATCCAGGGGCGCCCCTTCGTCGGCCGGTCCGGCAGGCAGCTGGATGAGATCCTGGCGGCGGCCGGGTTCAACCGTGAGTCGCTGTTCATCACCAGCATAGTCAAATGCAGGGCATGTAAACCAGCAGACGGCAGGCTGAAGAACCGCGCGCCTCTGTCTGGAGAGGTGAGCGCCTGCAGGCCCTATCTGGTGCGGCAGGTCGAGATCGTCCAGCCGCGCGTAATTCTTTGCCTGGGCGCGTCGGCGGCCAGGGGTCTGATCGATCCCGCTTTCAACATCAGCACGCAGAGGGGAGATTGGTTTAAGGGCCCCTCCGGTTTACGGCTGATCGCCACCTTTCATCCGGCATATATTGCCCGGGGCGGCGGCGCGGGAACAGATGGGACCCGGTTGATGAAAATGGTCCGGGACGACATGAAAAAGATCAGGGATTATCTGGCGTCAGCCGGCTAAGGCGCTCCCTATTCCTCTTCGCGCCGGCGCTCGTCCAGCTCGCGAAGCTTCTCCATGATCCGCTCGCGCTCGCTGGTCTCCTCCAGGGGGGCGCCGCGGGATTTGCCGCCGCGCGGCTTTGAGGCCTTGTCGCTGGCTGGCTCCTGATATCCGTGCTGCTCGCTCTGAGCCGCGCGGTTCCGTTTCTTTCCCACTCCTTTACCGCTCATCAGTGACCTCCGGTAATCGTCATTACGTCATTGTCTTCAATAGGAGTGTTCCCGGTTTTCGGCGGCGCTATCAGCCCAGGGGATGTTGCGCGTGGCTGCCGCCTGCGGCATGGGAGTCTCCTTGCGGAGACTACGGGAGGAATTTCGCCGGAGCTACCAGCCCTTGGAGGTGCGGACGAAGGCGTCGACCTTGCCATCCAGTTGCTCCAGCTCTCGCTGGGCCTGCTCGATCCTGAGTTTTAGCTGGCGGCGCCAGTATTCCACGAATTTACGGAAATCCGGCAGGTCGATGGCGATATCGTGCATGAGGCTGCCACCCAGATGGATATTCTCCTCATCCATGAAAGCGAAGATTTCCTCGGCGCGGATATCGAATTCCTTGCAAATGCTGTCTAGCTTGATCTGCATGACTCAGCGATTATAGTAGGCCTGCGGTGAGGATGGAAGGGGAAAGACGGGCGGAGGGGCGAAAAAGCGCTGAAAGAGCAGGGAAAACCTGGAAAGCTAATACGCTATGCCATTAACCCTTATGTGCTCGACGTAGATGATCTCGCAGGCGCCTTCACCCTGGTCGCTGCGGGACTTGCTGGTGTTGACCGTGAGGACGCGGCCGTCGTTTAAAGCCATGCGCACGTCGATGAGCCGGCCGTCGATGCGGATGGTGTCGCCGGCCTTGATACCGGCGATTGCGGCTGCGACGCGGGTATTGGCGGGCACCACATGATTGTTGCTGACGTGCCTGATGACGTAATCCTGCGTCAGGTCGACGCCGTCGCCACCCAGCGATCCCGAGACCTGGCCGTGCCTGTCTTCCTGCTGCCAGGAGAGCATGCCGTCGACGCCGTTCTGGGTGATATCGCCCCAGGCCAGCAGCAGGTCCGTCGGTATGAGGCTGCTGATCTGGTCGCTGTAGCTCATGGCGCTCTCGACCTTGGCGCTGATGGTATAGGAGGTGTTGCTGGAGACCGTGGCCTTGCCGTCGGGCACCGCGATTGAGGTCTTGAACGCGGCAGTGCTGCTCTGAACCGGTTCGGTTCCCGTATTGATGCCGTAGCTGACCGAGCTCTGGGTGACGCCGGCGTTGAGGTTGTTGTTCTGGATGGCGAACATCGCCCCCAGGGTCAGCACGGCCAGAATGGTCATGAAAAGCGCCTCCAGCAGAACGCGCTGTGAGAGCGGTCGCGGATGCGCGTGGGCGGCGTGATGGGCATGCGCGTGGGCGGCGTGATGGGCATGCGCGCGGGTGGCGTGATGGGGGTGCCAGCCGCCGGAGTGCGTGGCGTGGAGCAAGAGCCCTCCGGTATGAGCATGCGACGCCTGTTGGCGCTGCTCATGGCAGCGGGCGCAAAAAATTTCTGACGGCGAACAGCGCCGGCAGAAAAGTGTGCCGCATCCGCACATGCCAACGAGCGGTTCCGACGGATGTGCGGGGCAAGTATTATCCCCTGAAAGCCCAGGGTAAGTTGGAAGATTGCTTCCCACTCAGTCTCCTCCCGGGCCTCCCCCTTAACACTTTTATCGGCCCGGAAGGGGATGTCGGGAGCTATTCCTCTTTTGCGCCGGCTTTCTCCGCGGCGGGTGAGTCCGCCTCCGCCCCGTCGGGAGCGTCTGCTTCCACTTCGTCGAGCTTGCGCTTGAGGACCTTGCGTAGAACGCTGCGGGGAAGTTCGTCGAGGAATTCGATCTGGTGGGGAACCTTGTAATCGGCGAGCCTCTCGCGGGCGAAGCGGCGGATGTCGCTGGCGCTCGCCTTCTGACCCTGCTCGAGCACCACGTAAGCCTTGGCGACCTCGCCCTTGAGCTTGTGAGGCTGACCCTTGACCGCGACCTCCCTGACGCCGGGATATTTGGAGATGACGTCCTCGACCTCCTGGGGGAAGACGTTGATGCCGCCCGTGATGATCACGTCCTTGACGCGGTCGACGACGTAATAGAAGCCGTCCTCGTCAGCAAAGGCGACGTCGCCGGTATGCAGCCAGCCGCCGGCGGTGATGGCCTCAGCGGTCTCAGCGGGCTCGTGCCAGTAACCCTTCATCACCTGCGGCCCGCGCACCAGCATCTCGCCCTCGCGGCCGGGTTCGACATCCACGCCGGTCTCGAGGTCGATGATGCGAACCTCGGTGTTGGGAAGGGGCAGGCCGATGCTGCCGGCCTTGCGCAGGCCCTGGCTGGGATTCACGTGAGTGACGGGCGAGGCTTCGGTCAGGCCGTAGCCCTGGACCACGCGGCCGCCGGTCAGCTGCTCGAAATCTTCCTGCACCTCGGGCGAGAGACGGTCGGCGCCGCTGAAGCAGATGTTGATCGAGGAGAGATCGGCGCTTCGGCCCTTGTCGCCGCCGCGCCGGAGTGAATGATTTATCGCCGCATACATGGCGGGAATGCCGGGAAAGACCGTCGGCTTGTCCCGGTCGATGACCTTGATGATGTCGGCGAGGTCGAACCTCGGCACCAGGATCGACGGCGAGGCCAGGTCCATGACCAGGTTGCAGCAGGTGAGTGCATAGACGTGGAAGAGCGGCAGCACCATCAGCATGCGCTCCCGCGCCTCGTTGAGCTCGAACAGCCATGCCCGGGTCTGGGCGGCGTTGGCCACGAGGTTATCGTGGGTGAGCTCGGCCCCCTTGGGCACGCCGGTAGTGCCGCCGGTGTACTGGAGCACTGCCGTGCCGGCCGGGTCGGAACGCCAGCGGGGACGCGTGGCGGGTTGATCTTTAAGCAGATCCCTGAGCCAGACCTGGCCTTTGGAGGAATCGAGCTGGGCGCGGTGGCCTTCCTTCTTTTCCTTGAAGACCGTGAAGAGCGCCTTGAGCTTTCCCGGGAAATAATCCTTGATGCTGGTGACGACCAGGTGGCGGACGCCGGCGCTCTGCTGGGCGTCGATCGCCCGGGTGAGGATATCCTTATGGCTCAGGGTCACGAGCACGCGCGCCCCGGAATCTTTCAGCCAGTGGATAAGCTCGCGCCGTTCGTACAGCGGGCTGGCAAGGGTGGCGACGGCGCCCGCTTTGAGGGCTCCGTGCAGGCAGACGAGCACCTGGGGAGAGTTCGGCAGGTGGATGCCGACGCGGTCGCCGGGCCTGATGCCCAGTTTGCCGAGCGCGTGGGCGAAGCGGTTGGCCTCGGCGTCGAGCTCGGCGAAGCTCATGGCGCCGCCAAAGAAGATGGTGGCGGCGGCGTCCGGATACTTGCGGGCGGAGTCCTCCAGCAAGCCGTATAATGGCCGGCGCTCCCAGTCGATCTGGCGCGGGACCTCTTTGGGGTAGTAGGTCATCTAGCCGGCCTCGAGCAGGTTGTGGCGCCTGTCATTCCGCCAGTTGCCGGGTCAGGTCTCATTCCGCCAGTTGCCGGGTCAGGTCTCATTCCGCCAGCTGTTGCAGCGCCTCGCGCGCCCAGTTGGGATTCTTCAGCAGCGCCCGGCCGACCGCCACCAGGTCGGCCTTGTCCTCGGTGATGACGCTGTTGGCGAAGACCGGGTCGCTGATGCCGCCGACGGCTATGACCGGCACATCGACGACAGCCTTGATGCTCTGGGCCAGGGGAACGAAAAAGCCGGACATGCCGCCGAGGTCCTTGGGCCTCGAACCACACAGGCCGCCCGAGATATCAAGCATGCATATTCCAGCTTCAACCAGAATCGGCGCTATCTGTTTCGCCTCATCGAGAGCGAGCCCTCCCTGCATGAAATCGCTGGCGCCGAAGCGGTACATGAGCGGGAACCCGGGACCGGCGGCCTCGCGCACGGCGGCGATGACCTCGAGCGGGAAGCGCAGGCGGTTCCCGGTGCTGCCGCCGTATTCGTCGGTGCGCTGGTTGGTGTAGGGCGACGCGAACTGGCAGAGCAGGAATCCATGGGCTCCGTGGATCTCGATGGCGTCGAAGCCGGCCTCGCGGGCGCGCCGGGCGGCGTCGCCGTAAGCTGCTGTGAGCGCATGGATCTCATCGATCGTGAGGGGGCGCGGCTTCTCCTGGCGGTTGGGAACGGCGACGTCGGAAGGCCCGACCGGCTGGCAGCCGCAGACCTCCGCGGTGGTGTTGGCGCCGGCATGGGTCAGCTGGATGGCGCTCCTGGATCCGGCGGCGCGAATGGTGTCGGCAAGGCTTTTCAGCCCGGGAACCAGGCTGTCATCGCAGATCCCCAGCTGCCTGGCCGACATCTTGCCTTCGGGAACGATGTAGCTGTGCTCGATGATGATGAGGCCGACGTCAGCTTCGGCGCGGGCGCGGTAATGGTCGAGGTGTTTCTGTGTCACCTCGCCCTTCTCGCTGGAGAGGTCGTTGGCCATCGGCGGCATGACGATGCGGTTCTTGAGCGTCAGACCGTCTGCGGTGATGGGGTCTGAAAGTACTGGCATGAGGGTCTCCTCCTGTAAGGTTCTGATTTGACTGCAATACTAGCCGATTGCGTGAGGGCTGGGAAGTTCATGGCTCCGCGTCGGTCTTGACAGTGAAGCCGAGGGCCCAGTCCGGCACTTTTTTGTTACGATGGTACCCTCGTCATGGTTGTGGCAATCATCCGGGGGAAGAATTGGTACATGCACATCCGGGAAAACGGCTGGCGGTTATCATGGTGGCCGCGCTTATATTTATGCTGCCCGGCTGCGGTTCCGGGGACGGGGCGGACGGCGCGACCTCGGCCGGCGATGCCGCCGCCACGGCGCCGGCGACTTCGACGGCATCGACGACCGGCGCTCCTGTACGCTCGATCGATTCGATCGAGCGCGAGGCTTCCCGCCTTCGCGGACTTCCCATAAAGAGCCCGATAGCGGTCTCCTACATGAGCCGGGAGCAGCTGCGGGAGGAGATGAAGGTCCAGCTGGCCAAGGAATACAAGCCCGAGGAAATCGCATCCGAGGAGAAGGTGTTAAAGAAACTGGGCCTGATGGCTCCCGATGAGAGCCTCGGCGCGGACATCGAGCAGATGATGACCGAAGAGGTCGCCGGCTACTATGACGACGAGTCCAAACAGCTCAAGCTAATCAGCGACACACCTGAGCTCAACCAGGTGAACCAGGTCACGCTGGCCCACGAATCGACGCACGCGATCCAGGACCAGAACTTCTCGCTGGCGGCGCTGCTGGCCGGTGAGGGCGCCAATGACGATCAGGATCTGGCGCGGCTGGCGCTGGCGGAGGGCGACGCCAGCATGGTTGAGGAAGATTTCATGACCCAGGATTTCAGCGCCATCGACATGGCCGGCCTGCTGCTGGGTTCGCTGGGAGCGCTGAACAGCCCGGGCGGCAATTCTTATCTTCAGGAAAGCCTCCTCTTTCCCTACACGGATGGTTTGAACTTCGTGAAAGATTTGCGGTCAACCGGCGGCTGGGACCGGGTCAACGCCGCCTATGCCAGGCCGCCCCAGTCCACCGAACAGATCCTGCATCCGGAGAAATATCTGGCCGGCGAAGCGCCGCTGCCGGCGCCGGCGGCAAGTGACGGCGCCCTGACGGCAGCCGGCTGGAAGCTGGTCTCTCAGAACGTGCTGGGGGAATTCGGCATCCAGCAGCTGCTGTCGCCGGACGTCTCCCTGCAGAAGGCCAGGCGCGCCGCGGCGGGGTGGGGCGGTGATTCCTTGCGCTATTATGAAGATCCGAACGGCGCCTCTCTGCTTTTCCTGCAGACCGAATGGGACAGCGGCGCCGAGGCGGCCGAGTTCGCCACGGTGATGGGAGAGGCGCTCGAGAGCCGTTACGGCGGCAAGTTCGACCTGGGGGCGCGTCCGGCTCCGGTCCTTTTGACCGAAGACGGCGCCTGGATGCTGGTCCAGCGTGGCTCCTACGTGGCCGTTCTCCAGGCGCCGGATGCCGCCACGGGCGCTTCGCTTCTGTCTACATCTCAGTGAGGCTGAGGATATTACCCTCGGTATCCTTGAACCAGGCTCCCTTGTAGCCGTCGATGCGGGCGATGCTGTCATCGTCGGTCTTGATCCCCGGCATGTCGTACGACTCGAATTCCACGCCTTTTCCCTTCAGTTCCGCGACTTCCTTCTCGATGTTGTCGACCTTGAAGGCGGCTTCGGTGTGGTCGGTCTGGCTCGGCTCGCGCTGCCAGACGTAGAGCATGGTGCCGGCGCCGCATTCATACATGACGTCCTGATCGGTCGCCTGGATTACCTTGAGTCCGAGCTTCCCTTCATAGAATCCACGGGCCCGCCTCAGGTCCATGGCGGGAAGCGTCGGCGCTATCGGGCTGTTGGCTAACATGTTTCCTCCCTTCGGCTGCTTGTTGTCGGTTATCTATTTCCTTCGCAGCAGCAGCACCGCGAAGCGCTTGCCGCTGTCGGTGAAGATCCTCTGGGTCTCCAGTCCGAAAGTGCCGAGATAAGGCACCATCTGTTCGAGCCGGAACTTGCGGCTGACCTCGGTGAGGATGTACTCGCCGGCGCCGATCCGGAAGGTGGAGCCGAGGGGCTCGATCGCGATCTCCTGTTCCTCGAGGAAATGCGCGAAGATCTCCACGCGGCGCCACTTGCGGTCGTAATGCGCCACATGATCGATCAGATCCGGGTCCAGCGACGCGCCCAGCTCGCGGTTCATGCGGATGAAAATGTTGCGGGTGAATGCTTCACTGAAGCCGGCGGCGTCGTTATAGGCGGAGTGCAGCGAGCCGGCGTTCTCGTTGATGTCGACTCCCAGCAGGCAGAAATCGCCCGATGACAGGCTCAGCGAGACCCGGTCCCAGAATAGCGCCGCCTCATGGCTGTCGAGGTTGCCGATGGTGCTTCCCAGGAAGAGCAGCATCGATGGCGACAGGGTTCCCAGCAGGGGGAAGGCCTGCTCGAAGTCGCCGTGCAGGGAATGGACCTCTACGGCCGGATGCGCGGCGCAGATGTCCGCTTCGGCCTCTTCCAGGATGGATTTGCTGATGTCCACGGGAGCGTATTTCACCGACCCGTAGCGTTCGCAGTATGCGTCCAGCAGCAGGCGTGTCTTGATGGAGCTGCCGGAACCCAGTTCGATCAGGGTGACGTGACCGGTGTGCCGGGCGATCCCGGCGGCGGCATCGGCGAGGATGCCGGCCTCGGTGCGCGTCAGGTAATACTCCGGCTGCTCGCAGATGCGTTCGAAGATGAAACTGCCGTTGGCGTCGTAGAGGTAGCGGCTGTCGAGCCGGCGGGGCTGGTCGCTTAAGCCCCGGACGACCATCAGGGCGAACTGGTTGACCGCTTCTTCGCCCAGGCAGTCGGCGCCGTCCGCGGTTCTGTCAATTTCCAGGTCCGCGCCGATCCCGGTGTTTCTGTTACCGGATGTCATCATCTGTTCGGGCACGCTCACGTCCTTTCATCTGCAGGGAACAAACCTGATGGCGCTCATGGATTCCTGGATCACCTCGGAGAGAGCCCTCAGTACCTGTTCGATCTCATCCTCTGTATTACCCTGACCCAGGGAAAACCGAACCGAGCAATGTGCGTCGTCCGCCGGCAGCCCCAGCGCCAGCAGCGCGTGGGACGGATCGGGGGAGCCTGACTTGCAGGCCGAGCCCGAGGAGAGGGCGATGCCCATACGGTCGAGCCTCAGCACCAGCGATTCGCCGCGCAGGCCCGGCAGGGTCATGTTGAGCGTATTGGGAAGCCGCCGGGCCTGATCGCCGTTGACGCGGGCGCCTTCCACCAGTTCGGTGAGGCCCTGCTGCAGGCGGTCGCGCAGGCCGGCGACGCGTTGCATGTCCGGAAGGCGTTTGACCGCCTGCTCGGCGGCGCGGGCGAAGCCGGCGATGGCGGCGACGTTCTCGGTGCCGGCGCGGCGGCGGTCCTCCTGGTTGCCGCCGTCGATCAGCGGCTCCAGCCGGATGCCGCGGCGCACGAACAGGGCGCCGACGCCCTTGGGCGCGTGGATCTTGTGCCCCGATACCGAGAGCATGTCGACGCCGAGCTCCTCGACGTCGACCGGTATCTTGCCAAGCGCCTGGACCGCATCGCAATGGAAGGGGACTCCGCGCTCGCGCGCTATCGCCGCCAGGTCGGCGATCGGCTGGATGGCGCCGGTCTCGTTGTTGGCGAGCATCACCGAGACGAGGATGGTGTCGTTTCTGATGGCGCTGTCGAGAGATCGCGGGTTGACGATGCCGCCGGCGCCGACCGGCAGATAAGTGATATCGAAGCCAAATTTTTCCAGAGAACGGCATGACGCAAGTATCGCCGGATGCTCTATGGCCGAGGTGATTATGTGACCGCTGCCGGCGGCGAAAGCCATGCCCTTGACGGCCAGGTTGTCCGCCTCCGAGCCGCTGCCGGTGAAGATGACGCGGCGGGCGGTGCAGTTGATAGTCTGGGCCAGGCTGCGCCGGGCTCCGTCGAGGGCCTCGCGCGCGGAGGCGCCGGCAGTGTGGATGCTGGAAGGGTTGCCAAAACGGTCCTTGAGGAAGGGCAGCATGGCCTCCACGACCTCGGGATCGATAGGGGTTGTGGCGTTGTGATCCAGGTAGATCGACGGACCGGTTTGTTTGAGGGCGCGTTTTCGGCTCGCACGCTCGTTTGCGGGATCTCGGCCGGCTGAACCGGAACTGCCGGAACCGGAACTGCCGGTACGCGCGCTGCCGGTACGCGCGCTGGCGATGGCGGTGTCGAGGCCGGCGCGCGAGCGCCGCCGGCCGGCGGCGCTCGCGCGCCCCGCGGCCTTGACCGGCATCACATCACAAAGAAGAGATTTATAAACAGGGAATCCCGAGATGGGGTCGTAACGCTGCAGGTCGGTGAGTCCGTTGACGTTGCAATCCCGCCAGGCCTCGGGGCCGACGGGCCCGCCGCCGCCCATGTTGGCGTCGATGGCGCCCCGCACGATGTTGTCAGTCACAAAAGCGCGAAAGCGCAGCTGTCCGCGGGGTGTGGCGACGATGACCTCGTCGCCGCCGGAGATGCCGCGCTCGGCGGCATCGATGGAATTGATGGTCACTTGCGGCTCGGGCGCCGCCGAGGCCAGGCTGTAGACACCGTGATGCTGCGAGCGGAAATCGGTGCGCACACGGGCGCCGGAGTTGAACACCAGCGGATATTCCCCGGCGAGCTCCGGCGAAGCCAGCGGCCCTTCCCGCGGTTCGGTGTAGGCCGGCAGCGGCTCGTAGCCGTGTTCCTCGAGTATTGACGAGGCGATCTCGAACTTCCCCGAAGGCGTTTCGAAGCCCGGTTGCCCATCCGCTCTGAGCCCGCCCTTCTGCCATTTCTTGTACTGCATCATCACCGAGGGCACGCTGACACTGCCGCCCGCGGCCCTGACATCGTCCGGAGTAAACCCGGAGCCGTGAAGCACGTGCTCCAGCAGCTCTTCCTCCGATTGGGGATAGAACTCGCCGTAGCCCAGGCGGCCGGCCAGCTCTCCCAGGATGAGCAGATCGTTGCGGGCCTCGCCAACGGGTTCTATCAGCCGCTCGCGTATACGGAACATCGAACCATATGTCATATATGAGGTGTTCTCAAAACCGGTGGTCGCCGGCAGGACGATATCGGCGTAAGCGGAGTCGGCTGTCAGCTGCCGGTCGATGGTGACCAGGAAATCCAGGCTCTCCAGGGTGCGCCGCCAGATGTCGGGCTGCGGCCAGGAAGTGATGATCGAGCCTCCAAGCACGAGCAGGCTCTTGATCGGGTAAGGGCGCTCTTCGAGCACCGCCTCCGGCAGCGAGATCGCGTGCGACTCGCCGCGGTACTTGCTGTAGACGGGGAAGCGGTCGCGGCCGATGGCGCGCTTGACGGCGGGATTGGCCACCAGGCCGTTTCGGTTTACGGGAAAGGCGTTCTCGCGCATGCGGAATACGCGCCCGCCGGGAACGTCGAGCTGGCCGGCCAGCGCCCAGAGCACCATCGTCGCCCTGATCGCCTGCACGCCTGAATCGGAATATTCCAGGCCGGTGTACATGACCGGGCTGGCCCCGCGGGCGCCGGCGATGCGCCGCGCCAGGCTGCGGATCGTCCCGGCCGGGACCCAGGTGATCTCCTCGACGGCTTCGGGCCGGAAGTGCTGCACGTAACGGGAGAGTTCCTCAAAGCCGACCGTCCATTCGTTGACAAACTGCTCGTCGTAGAGGTCTTCCTCGATCAGGACCTCGATCATGCTGAGCGCCAGGGCGCCGTCGGTCCCGGGCCGGATCGGCACCCACTCGGCGCCGCACTCGCGCGCGGTGCCATTGCGGCGCGGGTCGATGACCACGACCTCGGCGCCGCGCTGGCGGGCTTCCATGATCTGCTTGTGCGCCATCGGCGGCGAATCGGTTGCCGGATTGGCGCCCCAGACCACGATCAGTTCGGCCTGTTCGAGTTCTGAATCCATGTTGATGAGCATGCCGCCCATGGTGACGTGCGGCGCGATCATGGCGTAGGAGACGTAACAGAGCGCGCCCACGCCGAAAGTGTTGGGCGAACCGAAGGGGAACAGCACGCTGGAAGCCGAGGAGACCGCGGTGTCCTTCGGCTGGAAGACGTCGCAGAGCGCCAGGTCGAAACTGCCGCGGCCGGTGTAGATGCCGCAGGCCTCGGCTCCGTGCTCCTCGCGGGTCTGTTTAAGGCGCGAGGCGATCGTCTCCATGGCCTCGTCCCAGGTTATGCGCCCGAACCGCCCCGAGCCGCGCGGGCCGGTGCGACGCATCGGGTACTGCAAACGGTGCGGCGAGTAGACCATCTCCGGCGAGTGCTCGCCGAGTTTGCAGATCATTCCCAGGGGCGTGTCCTGCTGGGCCTCGACGCTCACCAGCCTGCCGTCCTTGAGTTCGGCGGTCACCCAGCAGCCGGCCGGGCAGATCCCACAGATGGTGTCGCGGCGCACCGTTCCGCCTCTCTGAGCCGTTGCCCGGCGCGGCGTGTTGGAAGCTGCCCGGCGCGGCGATGAGCTGGAAATGATGCGATCTTCTTGCAAGTGACGGGTCTCCTGACGGGATAGGCTTATTCCTGACGGGATACTGCTTATGGGTCTTCTTTTTTTCCCACGGATGGGCGCCGCCTAAACTCCGCGCCCTGCTCTGGTTAAACTCTTTGCCGCCCGGGGAATGTTAGGACAACCCCCGACAAAGGAGCTTCAGTGACAATCAAAGCGCTCTTTCTGAACTGCACCCTCAAAAAATCGCCGCAGGTCTCGAACACCGAGGCGCTGATACGGAAAGTAATCGCAATCATGGAGCCTCTGGGAGTAGAGGCCGAGATCGTCAGGGTGGTGGACCACAACGTAGCCTTCGGCGTCTCTGCCGACGAGGGCGCCGGCGACGGCTGGCCGGCCATTCTGCAGAAGATCCGGGAAACCGACATCCTCGTCTTCGGCACGCCGATCTGGTTCGGGGTGCGCTCATCGGTGGCCCAGCAGGTGATCGAACGCCTTGACGCCACCTATGAGGAAGCTGACGAGCGCACGGGCCAGTTCCTGCTCTACAACAAGGTGGCCGGCTGCATAGTCACCGGCAACGAGGACGGCGCCCATGACACCGCCGGCACTACATTGTTCAATCTCTCCCATCTGGGGTGCACGGTGCCGCCCAACTGCGACAGTTACTGGGTGGGCGACGCCGGCCCCGGACCCAGCTATATCGAAGCCGGCGGCGAGAAGCACATGTACACCAACAAGACGGCGCGCTACCTCGCCCACAACACCGTCTATTTCGCGCGGCTGCTGAAGGGCAATCCGATCACCACCAATCTCAATAATCTGATGGAAGAGGCCAGGGCCGAGAGCGCCGACGTCTGCCCCGTGCGCCACGGCATCTCGAAATGAAAGAATGATGGAAGCTCCCTCATGCCAGGCTTCCAGCGGTTTTTGGGTGCTGCTGGGAACCATCCTCGCGTCAAGCATGGCGTTCATCGACGGCTCGGCGCTGGGCGTGGCCCTGCCGGCGATGCAAGCTGACCTCGGGGCCAGTGGCGCCCAACTGCTTTGGGTGGTCGACGGCTACCTGCTGACGCTGGCCGCCTTTCTGCTGATAGGCGGGGCGCTGGGCGACAAGTTCGGCCGCAAGCGCGTGTTCATGATCGGCATCGCGATATTCTCGCTGGCGTCGCTGGGCAGCGGGTTCTCGCCGACAGCGAATTTTCTCATCGGCGCGCGCTTCATCCAGGGGGTCGGCGGCGCTCTGATGATCCCCGGCAGCCTGGCGATCATCTCGGCCTGCTTCGGCCGGGAGCGGCGCGGACGCGCCATCGGCACCTGGTCGGCGGTCACCACCATCGTGGTAGTGGTCGGGCCCTTCCTCGGAGGGGTCCTGGCGGATGCCGGGCTCTGGCGCGGGGTGTTTCTGATAAACCTGCCGCTGGCCGCGTCGGCGCTGGTAGTGCTCCATCTGAAGGTTCCCGAAAGCCGGGATGAGCAGCGCGGCCGCGTCGATCTGGCTGGCGCCGCCCTGGCCGCTTCGGGCCTGGCGGCGCTGACTTACGGCTTCATCTCGGCTCCCCGGGACGGCTTCAGCGCGCCTTCGATCTACGGCACGCTGGCGGCGGGCGCCATACTTCTGACCCTGCTGGTAGTCGTCGAACATTTGAGCAGCCATCCGATGGTGCCGCTGCATCTGTTTCACTCGCGGGTGTTCAGCGGCGCCAACCTGTTGACGCTGTTCCTGTATGGGAGTCTGAGCGTCTCCGTCTTTTTCCTGCCGCTGAATTTTGTGCAGGTGCAGGGGTACAGCGCCCTCCAGGCCGGCCTCTCGTTCATGCCGTTCTCGATTATCCTGGCTCTGATGTCGCGTTGGGCCGGCGGGTTGGTGGACCGCTACGGGCCGAGGCTGCCTTTGACCATAGGTCCGTCACTTGTGCTGATCGGCTTCCTGCTGCTGTCGCTCCCCGGTCTTACCCGAGGGCCTTCGAAGTTTTGGGTCACTTACCTGCCGGGCATCCTCTTCTTCGGCGTCGGCATGGGCGTGACCGTGGCGCCGCTGACCACCACCGTCATGAGCGCCCTGCCCGACCACTATGTTGGCACCGCCTCCGGGGTGAATAATGCGGTCTCCCGGGTGGCGGGGGTGCTGACGATCGCCATCATCGGTTCGGTCGCCCTGCTGTCGTTCACGGATCAGCTGGGCAATAGCGCCGGCGATCTGGGGTTGTCGGCCCAGGCCAGGCAGGCGCTTGTAGCTGAATCATCCCGCCTGGGCGAAGCCGAAGTGCCGGCAGTGGTGCCTCCGGAGCAGGCAGCCGCGGTGGAGAACGCGATCAAGGAATCATTCGTCCACGCTTTTCGCACGGTGATGATCATTTGCGCGGTGATGGCCGGATTGAGCGTGGTGATGGTGCAGATGCTGATTCGCCGCGACTCGCTGATGAACATCTCGGCGGATTGACGGCAACAGATCTGGATGCGGGACGGCTGGGATGCTACCGGAACGGCGGTGTGCTCGACGCCGGCGAACAGGTTGATTTCTGTCCGGCTAGGATCCCTTTAGGAACTTTCGCGCCAGGGTGGGAAGGCCCTCGGCGAAGGCCGGATGTATGTGGACCGCCTTCTCCAGCACCCTCCAGCCGGCGCCGGCCTCCATCAGGTCGATGATGCAGTGAACGAGGTCGCCGGCGCGGGGGCAGATCAGGGTCGCCCCCAGGATCTTCTCGCTGTCACTGTCGATAACCAGCTGGAAAAACCCCCGCGTCTCATCGAGCAGCCATGGCCGGGCCACGTGCTCCAGCTCGAGCGTCGCCGACCGCGCGTTGAGCCCCTTTTCCTTCGCCGCGGTAAGGGTCATGCCACACCTGCCGACCTCGGGATCGGTGAAAAAGGCGTAACCGAGCACGCGGTCTCCCTGTCTGCGGTCGCCGCCTTCAAGGATGGAAAGCAGCCGCCGGTGGTCTTCCCAGGCGACGTGTGTGAAAGCCGGCTGGCCGGTGACGTCGCCGATGGCGTAGACGCCGGGGCAGGATGTCTCGAACCTGTCGTTTACCGTGATGAAGCCGCGTCCGCTGAGCTCGATGCCGCCTGCGGCGGCATCGAGCTCAGCGGTGTTCGGCCTCTGGCCGACCACCGCCAGCAGCGCCTCAGCCTGCAGTTTCTCGCCGCTGTCGAGCGTCACAGTGAACACGCCGGCCGCTCCTGCTTGCTCGCCGCCGGAAGTCCTGGCTTCCTCGCCGCGGGCAGCGGCTGCTTGCTCGTGGCCCGGCTGTTTCTCGTGGTCGACCCGCTCGGCTTTCCTGCCCAGATGAAAGATGACGCCGTCGGACTCGAGCGCGTCTTTCAGCGCAGAGCTTATCTCCGCATCCTCATGCGCGA
This sequence comes from Actinomycetota bacterium, assembly GCA_023382335.1. GTDB lineage: Bacteria > Actinomycetota > Thermoleophilia > BMS3ABIN01 > BMS3ABIN01 > JACRMB01. The sequence continues at coordinate 133,273 of JAMCPM010000008.1, read as the reverse complement.
CGATCCGGTCCTGCAGCTCGACGATATGGGTCTCGGCGCCGAGGCGCGCCAGTCCCTGGCCGAGCTCGACGCCGATGTAGCCACCGCCCAGTATGATGATGCGCGGGGGCAGCCGTTTGAGCTGCCAGAAATCGATATAGGTCATAAAGGGTGTTCTATCCAGACCGGGGATGGGTGGGACGAACGGCCCGTTGCCGGTGTTGATAATCACGGTTTGAGCCTCATAAGTATCGCCGCCGGCGCTGACAGTGCGCTCTGCGGTGAAGGAAGCTGCGGCCATGACCGTCCTTACTCCGGCGCGGTCCAGGGAGTCCTTGATGTGCCTGGCCCCCAGTTTGCTGCGGACCCGTTCCATGAGTCTGGTGGAGTCGACGCGGGTGGTAACGTCGATACCCCAAAGGCCGGCGCGGTCGCGCCGGGGAATCGTAAAGGCCGCTCCCAGGAATGCCTTGGAGGGATAGCAGCCGTAGTTGGGGCAGCTGCCTCCGAGTGCTCCTTTCTCAAACAGCACGACCTGCTTGCCCTGCCAAGCGAGTTTGACGGCGGCGGGGACGCCTCCCTGACCGCTTCCGATCACGATCACGTCCACCTTTTCCATGTTTCCTCCATCCGGTTGTGCCGCTGTTTTCGAACGGGTTAGTCTCCGATCAGCTCATGCTGCAGCAGAAATTCCCTGGCCACTTCAGCCGGCTCGCGGTGCTTACCGTCCACCTCGTTATTTAGTCTCCGGGCCACTTCTGTCGTAAGCAACGGCGCCAGTCTGTTGAGGACGCCAGCGATATCAGGATTGTTGCCGAGTGTATCCTGTCTCACGACCGGCGCGATGTGATACGGCGGAAACACGTTCCTGTCGTCATCGAGGACGACGAGATTGTTGGCGGCGATTTTTCCGTCGGTGCCGAAGGTCACGACCACCTGGGCGTCGCCGTTGAGCAGGTCCTGATATGCAGGACCGGGGCCGGCCGGAATATATCGTTTAAGCGAGAAGTTACCATAGACCGCCTTGAGGCCGGGGAGCCCGTCATCCTTCGATTCGAACTCCGGCGGCCCGACCATGGTCAGGTTCGATGCCTGCGATACCATGCCGGAGATGGATTTGATGTCATATTTTGACGAGCCGTTCTGCGTCATGGCCAGTGCCTGGGTGCCGTTCATCGGCGACTGGTCGAGCCAGGTCAGTGAGAACTGCTGCTTGTAGGCTTCGGAAACGGTTCGGAAGACCCGGTTGGAAACAGTCTGGAAGTCGCGGTCGGCGTCGCGGTCGAATGGCAGCTTCAGCACGGTAACCAGCGCCGCTCCCGTATATTCCGGGTAGAGGTCGATCTGCCCGCTGACAATGGCCGCCTGAGCGGCCTGAGTGCCGTCGAGGTTAAACTTTCGGTTCACCGTGAAGCCCGCATTCTCGAGCATCAGGGCGTACATCTCACCGACTATGAACTCCTCGGTGGAATTCTTGGAGCCCACCGTGATCGTTCCCATATTTTTATTCGAATTAATGTTTGTGTTTCCACACGAAATCTGGGACAGCGCCAGAGCTGCAAGCAGGGCCGCAGCCAGCGTGAAAACAATTGCAAACGTGATTTTGTTCGTGGATCTTCTCATCATGCGGCTCCCCAATCGTTTTTGATTGACCGGAAACATTCTTTCGGGCGCCTCCAGTCCTTTCTGAACAGCCGACAGGACCGGCTTGGCTAAAAGTGCGAAATCCCGGAGAATGTATACCCGGTTCCCCGGCGTCAATAAACGCCGGCAGCGGGGCGTCGCCGTTGACCCCGATTGTCGCCATCCTGGTTCCCGGGGCATCAACTGCAGCGCAGGTGGGAGGGCGGGGCGGGGAGCGTGGCAATTCCAAGCGGCACCGCAGAAAGCTTCAGGCGCTGCCCCGGAGGCCGGCGCCTTCGATCAGATGTAGACACCTTCCGGCCCCTGGCCGAGCTCGTCGACCACCAGCAGGAATGCGTCGACCAGCTCCGAGTCGAATTGGGTGCCGGAGCATCGCTGCAACTCCTCGACCGCGGCGGCGCGGCTGAGCGCCTTGCGGTAGGGCCGGTCCGAGGTCATGGCCTCATAGGCGTCGGCGATGCCGATGATCCTGGCGCCCAGGGGAATTTCCTCGCCGGTGAGTCCGTCCGGATAACCCGATCCGTCGATGCGCTCGTGGTGATGGCGCACCAGCGGCTTGACTTCAAACGGGAATTCGACCGGCTCGATGATCTTGTGGCTCAGGATGGGATGGTTCATGATCTGGGTGTATTCATCATCAGTGAGCTTGCCGGGCTTGAGCAGGATGGCGTCGGGGATGCCGATCTTGCCGGTGTCGTGCAGGTAGCCGGCGCAACGCACGGCGCTGAGCATGTCTTCCTCGAGGTCAAGCTTGCGGGCGAGCGCCTCGGCGTAATCGGCGACGCGGTCTGAATGTCCCCGGGTATATGAATCCTTGGCGTCGATGGCTTCCGCCAGCGAGCGGATGGTGCTCCAGAAGGTCTCCTCGAGGCGCTTGTACATCTTGGCATTGTCGATGGCGACGGCCGCCTGGTTGGTGATGTCGACGAAGAGCTCCATCTGGCCGGCCTCGGTGAACGCCCCGCGGCTGAGGCTGGAGGCCGCGATCAGGCCCAGCAGCTTGCCCCGCGAAGTCAGCCTTCCCACCAGCACCGATTGCGAGCCCGGGGGAGCCAGCGATACTGTTGCCGGCGTCATCTCGCCGGGGCTGGCGGCGCAGAACGGTCCCACGCCGGATACCAGGCCGTTGAGGCTGTAGATGGATATGTCCACGGTGTCGCCGGGCCTGGTCACCCAGGCGCCGGTCTCGCCGGCGATGGAGCTGACGGCCAGCTGGCGCGTCGAGTCCTCGAACAGCATCAGCGAGACGCAGGAAGCATGAAGCGCGTTCAGCGCAGACTGGGTGAAGTTGTCAACGATATTCGTAAGCTCCAGGCTGGAGCTGAGGATGTTTGACACCTCGAACAGGCGTGTTAGTGTGTGCAGCCGGCTCTCCGCCTGGTTGCGGATCCGCAGCATCTCGGTAACGTCGCGGCTGATCTCGATGCAGCTGGAGATGGTGCCGTTGGCGTCCCGCAAAGGCGAGGCGGTAGCCTCGAGCTGCCGGCGTACTCCCATGCTGTCGAGCACGAAGTGGGAGCGCCTCACGGTTTCACCGGAATCAAAACAGCGGTCGAGCGGGCAACCGCGGCAGATCTGGTCGCGGCCGACGTAGACCTCATAGCAATACTTGCCTTCGCAGTCCTCGCCAAAGATCTGTTTGTGGACGGAGTTGGCGAAGAGTATCTTGCGGTCGGCCGAGCGCACGCACAGGCTCTCGCCCATGCTCTCGACGATGGCCGTGGATTTTTCCATCTCGCTGGTGATCTTCTCGTGCAGCCGGGCCCGGGTCAGGGCCATGCCGATCTGCAGCGCCACCGGTCCCAGGAAATCGAGGCTGGAACGGGTGAAGCCTTCGCCCGTCTGGCGCTCGTTGAGGCTGAGTACGCCGACGACCGCATGCTCGTCCCGGATAGGGAGGCAGACCGCGTCCCTGATATTCTTGACGCCGGTGAATCGCGGATCGGGGTCGTCAGCGGTCAGCAGCAGCGCCTCACCGGTCTGGGCCACCCAGCCGGCGATGCCCTCGCCCAGCAACTGGCGATAGCTGGCGGCATCCTCCAGTGGCAGGCCTTCGTGCGCCGCGATCATGAGTTCACTGTCGCCGTTGAGCAGCATGATCGAGCCGCTGGTGGCCTTCATGGCCCCCATGCAGAGGTTGAGGCTGCGGCTCAGGGCTTCCTCGATGCTTTCGGTCATGGCGATGGCGTTGGCGATCTCGTACAGCAGACTCAGCTGGCGGGAGCGGTGGCGCTCGTCGGTCATGTCGTGAACCACCGCCAGGCGGCCTTCGGCATTGCCCTGGTCGTCAAGGATCGGCGCCACCGATATCGAGTAGCTGCGGCCGCCGGCCTCGGCGTCGACGGTGACGCAACCGTTGGCGCGGTATACCGCGCAGCGCTCGCAGGCGTCGCGCTTCTGGGTGAAGCTCCCCTGGATCTCATCGTGACAGAAGGTGCCGCACTGCAGCCAGCAGCGCCGGTCGTCGCTGCCGAAGGAAGGACAATCCTCGTGGACGCACTGGTTGTGCTCCCAGCAGGCGACCATCGTGTCGACCGCGATGAGCTCGCGCCGCTCGATGATCTCGTCAAGCTCGGTGATGCCCGTGCGCCGCGATCCCGCGAGTCCGGCTTCCACCCGGTCGAGGATGACCTCGGCGGCGGGATTGGCCGAGACGATGAAGCCGTTGTTGCCAAAGACGAGGATGCCGTCGGTGATGCTCTGATGCACCGACCTGAGCTTGCTCTGCTCGTTGAGGAGCGCATTGGTCCTGATCTTCAGGGAGGAAGCCATGTGGTTGAAAGCGTCGCCCAGCTGCGCCAGCTCGTCGTTTCCGGATATCTCGACGCGGCGGTCAAGCTTGCCGTCGGAGAGGTCGTGAGCGGCGATCGCCAGGGCTTTGGCCGGGCGCGATACGCGGCGGGTGAGGACGATCGCCAGACCAAGCCCCAGAAGACCGGTCAAAATCATGGTTGAAATCACCGTGCGCACGATGTCCTGGGCGCCGGCGTTGGAGGCGGCGGCCGCTTCATTGTTGCGCGTCTCCAGCGACTGGATGAGATTGCCAAACAGGAAACGCATACGCCCCTGGATGCTCTCGAACTGGAGGTTGTAAGCCTGAAGGTGCCCCGCATCCAGCGGCCCGGCTGTGGCGACCGCCTTGCTGAGGCTCTGCACCTGGCCGTCAAGATCCTGGAGTTCGCCGGTCCAGCCCTGCTCGGGCTCGAACGCAGTCAGCTGGACCAGATCGGTCAGGCGGCGGGAGCGGTCGGCGCCGGCCTCGGAGAGATTGAGGGTATCGGCGGGGTCGCGCCCTTCGAGGAAATGATTGAACGCGTCCGACTCCACCGAAAGGCCCGCCTGCATCTCATGGACGTCCACCAGGGCCTGCGAATAGCGCCTGGTGACCTCGTTGTTATCCTGGATGTTCTGCATGCCGTTCCAGGCCAGGATCGCCGGGAACGAGAACATGCCGATGACCAGCACGGTAGGCAGGATGATTTTGATGCCCAGACCCCTGGGGACGGTCAGGCGGCGCTTCTCCCCCATATTGCCCGCTTTCGTTGGTGTCTTGAAGCGAAGCGAGTATCGGCAGCCATCGCCGGGGCCTTAATCAATGGAGGTTACATAACTGCATTTTTATATTTGCCGGCGGCGAAGGGCTCATCCGCGGGCTCGTTGCCCGCGAGCTTGTCGAAGCCGATCGTCCAGAAGGCCGTGAAATATGTGTTCATGAGGGCGACGCCGACAGCAGCCGCCATCAGCGGCAGCACCAGCAGGACCGCGGCGGCGGCCGTAACGGGGATGGGCCATCCCTGATCGTAGGCGACGACCCAGGCGATCACCGCCGGGATGGCGCTGGCTCCGGTCGCCATCACCAGCAGGATGATCGCGGCGATGCCGAGTCCGACGCTCACCAGGAACATGAACAGCGACTGGGTCAGGTTGTCGATCATGATCCGGCCGCCGCGCCGCAGCGCCGCCATCGGACGCGTCCCCTCCAGCACCACCGAGCGCATGGCGAACATGACGATGAGGCTGATAAATACCCAGGGAACGAACCAGATGGTGCAGATGAACAGAAAGCCCATGCCGAAACCGACGAAAGTCAAAAACCACAGGCCGATGACAGTCAGGATGATGGCGCCGGCCGTGCCCGCCATCGCCGCCAGCAGGAAGAACATCAGGATCAGCGCGGCGATGATGACGGCGAAACCCAGGGCCAGCAATAACAAGAAAAGGTCAAAGATCAAAAGGCGCCAGAAGCTTTCGCGGCCGCGCTTAAAGGCGATGCCGAAGCCGGACTTCTCGCCGCGGCGGATGTCGCGCACCGAGCCGATGACCGCCCCGCGGCAGACGATCGACCACAGCCAGAGGACCAGGGCCAGTGCTACGGCGGCCGCCATCAGCCCGATCAGCAGCGTCCAGTGGGCGTTGACCCAGTCGGTGAGCTCGCGGCTGGCGTTCGAGGTCGTCGTGCCGCTGTCGTCAACGGCGCCGCCGCCGTAGTTGAAGTTGCCGCTCCATCCGCCCAGCGCCGTGCCGCCGCCGGCGAACAGCCCGAAGAACCAGAGGAATTTATGGCGCCAGGTCAATCGCCAGGTATCGCCCATCAGCTTGCCGAAATCGATATATTTTCGTGGCGGGCGGGGATAGACTGTCATCAAAGCCTTTCAACTCGGGAAAAAGTACTGAAATATACACCAGTGAAAAGGTTATTCCTGTAGAAAGGGAAAGTTATTCCTGTAAAATGGGAGCGCCTCGGCGGGAAGGACAGTAGCGCAATGGCTGGACAGACAGTATACATAGACTGTTTCTCGGGTGTCGCCGGCGACATGTTCGTCGGCGCGCTGCTTGACGCCGGCGCCGGCACCCTGGAGATGTTGCGGCGCGAGCTCGCCAAGATCGATCTGGATGGCTGGTCGATCAACACCGAGACCGTCCAGGTCTCCGGCATCGCCGCCACCAGGTTCTCGGTGACGATCGAAGGCGAGGAGCAGGAGCCCCGCAGTCTCTCCGACATCGAGGAGCTCATCGCCAGCAGCGAGCTTTCCCAGGAAGTCCGTTCTCATTGCCTGGCCATCTTCGGGCGCGTCGCCCGGGCCGAGGCCAAGGCTCACGGCGAACTGCTGCAGACGGTCCACTTCCATGAAGTGGGCATGGTCGACAGCATCATCGACATCGTCAGCACCTGCGTACTGTTCGAGGAGCTCAAGCCGCGTGAGGTCTACTGCTCACCGGTGACGCTGGGATCGGGCACGGTGCAGACGCGCCACGGCCTGATGCCGGTGCCTTCGCCGGCGACGGCAGTGCTGCTCAAGGGGATACCGGTGCTGCAGGGAGGCGAGCGCCAGGAGCTGGCGACGCCGACCGGCGCGGCGCTGATCTCTTACTTTGCCCGTTCGTTCGGCGCCATGCCGACGATGAAGCTGGAAACGGTCGGCTACGGGGCCGGCACCCGTGAGACCAAGGGGCCCAACCTGCTGCGCATGATCATCGGCGAGCGGCGCGTTGAAGCTGTCGGTTTAGAGACCGGCGGCTCCATCGATGAGCAGGTCCTGATGGAGACCAATATCGATGACACCACGCCCGAGAAGATGGCCTACCTGGTGGAGAAGCTGCTGGAGGCAGAGGCCGCCGACGCCTGGATGAGCCAGGTGATCATGAAGAAGGGAAGGCCGGGAGTGGTGCTCTCGGTGCTTTGCCCGGCCGAGAAGCTCGAGCGTCTGATGGACGCCGTCTTCAACCATTCATCAACTTTCGGCGTGCGTATCAACAAAGTGGAGCGCCACTGCCTGGAGCGCCGCAGCGAGACGGTGCAGACCGACTACGGTTCGGTGCGGGTCAAGATCGGCACCTGGCGCCGGCGCGACGTCACCTTCTCGCCCGAGTATGAGGACTGCCGCGAGGCCGCCGAGAGGCACGGAGTGCCGCTGGAGACGGTTTACGAGGCCGCGAAAGCCGCGGCGGCGGCGGGATAAGAGGGTGGCGGCTGATTTCCATCCGGCTCACCGCCGATCGAACTGCTGATGCAGATCTAGTTGATCCTGTCCAATCTGGCTCATCAGTTCTGACATCTGCTGTATCCTCGTATTGTACTGCCTGATGTCTGCTTCCCGTTCAGCCTTGATTGCCTGACGCATATCCGCGCCGCCCTCGATTGCTGCCATTTTTGCGGCTGCCTCGTCCAGTTTTTCCTTGTCATTACTCTGAAGGCCGTCAATGGTCTCACCCAGGCCCGCCTGCATTGTGGTCAGGTTATCGATGAACCGCTCTCATCATCAGGTCAGACTATCAATTGAATATAAAAATGAGTTAGCGTATATGCTAACATAGCCTATGCCATACGAAATCGAGTACTTCCACCGGCGCGTGGAAGCCGAGATAGAAAGCTGGCCGGTAGGCATCCTGGCCGATTACGCGCGGCTGGCGGAATTGCTGATGGAGTTCGGACCCGATCTTAAAATGCCCCACTCGAAGGCAATGGGAAAGGGGCTCTTCGAGCTTCGGACTAGTGGACGTGAGGGTATCGGGCGCGCCATGTACTGCTTTGTTATGGGTAAGCGTGTAGTTATCGTTCATGCCTTCATAAAGAAAACTCGGAAAACATCCGAGCGTGATTTGAAGATTGCCAGGAAAAGAATGAAAGAGGTACAAAATGGCTGAAGATCTCAAGTATCGCCCGGTGCGGCATGACCACGAAAAATTTCTAAAGAAGGCTCAAAAACGCGCCGGTTTCAAAGAGACGTATGATGAGCTGGGAGAGAAATATTCACTTGTCAGCGAACTTATTCGCGCCCGGGCAAAAGCTGGTCTGACTCAAGAAGCTGTGGCGGCGCGAATGGGAACGACTAAAAGTGCTGTATCGCGGCTGGAGGCTGTCGGAAAAGTTTCTCCCTCCGTGACTACTCTTAAGAAGTACGCGAATGCCGTGGGCTGCGAGGTTGAAATTAAACTTGTTCCGACCTCTCGTAAAGGCGCACGCCACGCGAGCACTTCGCGAAAGCGAGCTGCTGGTTAATCACGAGTTCCCAGACTCTCGTGCAATTCGCTGGAAATTGCCGATTTGGCCAGGGTCGCAACCGAGTTCTGACCTGGACCGCCATCGGCGCCAACCTCTAGGCCTGGTGCGGGAATAATCCGGTGACTCATATTGATCCAACTGGACAGGGCCTACCCGAGATTCTAGCGGCAATGGCAGGTGCTGCAATCGGGGGATTTATCGGTTACTTGACGTGAGGTTATGGCGGGGCGGTCGCTGGAGTCATTGCCGGGGCGCAGCTTAATCACGTTATTATTGGCAATTTACCTAATTTGGATAGCTTCACGTGAACCATATAAAAGTCGTTTCCACATTCAAGAAATTAACAAGTCCACCAAATCATGAGTGCATCAATGTGGACTTTATTTATCGTAAGTGAATCGCCCCGACTTTCCTGGAGGCTCCATCTTTTGAGAGGATGGAGTCATGAACAAATGAAAGCGGTGCCCCAAGGAGCTTAATGAACGGGCGGTAAGGATGGTGCTTGACTACAAGGACGAGTATCCATCGAAGTGGCAGGCGATCCTGGCGATCTCAACAAAACTCGACGTTTCGTCGGAATCGCTGCGGATCTGGGTGCGGCAGGCTGAGTGAGACTAAGATACGCAGCTGGCCTTGCGACCACAAAGCGCGAGCACCTTAAAAAACTGAGCGTGAGAACCGCCGAACTTTTCGTGTAAGCATTTTAGAGCAATTTTACTATGTCTAATTCCCCCGTTTTATTATCCGCTCATCAAACCTGAAAGTCCTGGCTCGTCCTGCTTTGACCTTTTTGAAATCGGGATGCAGCGGGTTGATGAGGAAGTTGAACTCTTCGGGAACCATCACCGACGGCACGCGCAACAGGAGCGTCTTGCCCGACCTGGCCCATTTGGCGCCGATGCGAACCGTCTCTTCCCGGAATGGCATGGCGTCCCAGTCTCGCGGCAGAGCCTGCTTGCGGACGCTCGTGATCCTCACATCGTCAGGGATGTCAAAACCGCGATACTTCATCCCGGGAGGAACCAGGACCATGGGCAGATGTGCCAGGAATTCCAGGGCCGCGAGCGACAGGCTTTCGGAGGTGTATATCACCGGGATGCCTTTGTCGTTCCAGCGGCTGCCGTGAACGCGAGCGCCTTCTCCGGTCAGATCTCCGATGTGCTCTGATTTGGCGATGCGGTAAAGCCTCATCTACGCCGGGATGCCGTGTGCTATCCGTCCCAGCTCGTCGATGACCAGCTCGATGCCGAATCGGGAGCCGAGCAGCTCGATTGGCTTCCTTTCTCCCAGGGCTGCGCAGGGCAGCGAGAGCCAGGTCAGAAAATTCTCGCGGTCTCCAAAGACATCGATTCCCATGGCGACGACTTCGGCCAGCTGCAGCGCCTGCTCGCTGACGATCTGATTCATGAGTTTCTGCATCTCGTATCTCTGCAGAGTTCTTTCCGTGATCGGCAACAATTTTGCCATGTCCCGCCAGGTGAGCGACATGTTGGTCGCCAGATGCCGCAGGGCGCTCTTTTTTATTCCTTTCCTGCCCAGCTCGATGAAGTCATTGATACCCCTGAGCTTGCGCCCCAGGATCTTCTCGCCGCCTAGCAGTTCCTCGACCTGAACATACCCCATCCGGATCACCCTCCGATCTCATTCCACGACATTTGTCATATATTATAACGACAATTGTCATACGGTTCCAGAGTAAATGCCGGATTGCCGCCGGCTCGATCCGCGCGGCGGCTTCTTTAGCTTCTTAATTCCGATTAACCTTATCTGCATCGCTTATTGACCCCGTAAGCGGCCCTCGAATATAATTCCTTCTTCTATCTTGTTCCTTTTCTTCACAAGCAAGGGCGCAGGAAATAACGATCAAAACGACATAGCGGAAAGGAGTGCCAGGTGACCGAGACCAAAGTCCCCTCGGACATTGATATAGCACAGGCTGCGGAGATGAAGCCGATTACCGAGATCGCGGCCGAAGCCGGGATCCTCGAGGATGAGCTGGAACTCTACGGCAAGTACAAGGGCAAGGTCGACTACATGTCGATCCTCGAACGCCTCAAGGACGAGCCCGACGGCAAGCTCATCGACGTCACCGCCATCACCCCGACCCCCTGGGGCGAGGGCAAGACCGTCACCTCTCTGGGCCTGGCCCAATCGCTGCGGAAGATCGGCAAGAAGGTCATCCTCTGCATCCGCGAACCTTCCCTCGGCCCTGTGTTCGGCATCAAGGGCGGGGCGGCCGGCGGCGGTTACGCCCAGGCAATTCCCATGGAAGACCTCAACCTGCACTTCACCGGGGATATCCACGCAGTTTCGGCCGCCAACAATCTGCTGGCCGCCATGATCGACACCGAGCTGATGGAGGGCCGTAACAAGCTCAACATCAATCCGCTGACCGTCAGCTGGCGCCGCGTCATCGACATGAACGACCGCGTGCTGCGCCACACTGTCGTCGGCCTCGGCGGTTATCTCAACGGTACGCCGCGCGAGACCGGTTTTGACATCGCGGTAGCTTCGGAGGTCATGGCCATCCTGGCGCTGGCCACCAGCCTCAAGGACATGCGCGAGCGCATGGGCCGCATCGTCTTCGCCTACGACCGCGACGGCAAGCCGCTCACCGCCGAGGACATCGGCGCCGCCGGCGCCATGACCGTGCTGATGAAGGATGCCCTCAAGCCCAACATCATCCAGACCCTCGAGCACGGCCCCGTCTTCATGCACGCCGGCCCCTTCGCCAACATCGCCCACGGCAACAACTCGGTGCTGGCCACCAAGGTCGCCCTCAAGCTCGCCGACTACGTCGTCACCGAGTCGGGCTTCGGCGCCGACCTGGGCGCCGAGAAGTTCATGGACATCACCTGCCGTTATGGCGGCTTCGAGGCCAGCTGCGTCAACATCACCTCGACCATCCGGGCGCTCAAGATGCACGGCTTCGGCCGCATGCAGGAGCGCTCCGAGCTGGAGAAGGAAGACCTGGAGATGCTCGACAAGGGCTGCGCCAACCTGGCCAAGCAGATCGAGAACATGAAGCTCTTCGGCATCCCGGTAGTGGTGACGGTCAACCGCTTTGCTTCCGATACCGACGCCGAGGTCGAGCTGGTGCAGAAACGCGCCATCGAGTTCGGTGCAGAGGCCTGCAACCCGATCACCGTGCACGCGCACGGAGGCGACGGCGCCATCGAGGCCGCCAACGCCGTGGTCGAGGCCTGCGACCGGCCCAGCAACTTCCGGTTCCTCTATCCGGATGACGCCTCGATCAAGGAAAAGATCGAGACCATTGCCACCAAGGTCTACGGCGCCGACGGCGTCGACTATATGCCGGAGGCGGAGCAGAAGATAAAGATGTTCACCGAGGCGGGCTACGACAAGCTGCCGATCTGCATGGCCAAGACCCACCTGTCGCTCTCGCACGATCCGCTGCTGAAGAACCGGCCCACCGGCTTCAGGGTGCCGATCCGCGACATCCGGCCGAGCATCGGCGCCGGCTTCCTCTATCCGCTGCTGGGAACGATGAGCACCATGCCCGGCCTGCCGGAGCGCCCGGCCGCCGTGGACGTCGACATCGACGTCGAGACCGGCAGGATCAAGGGGCTGTTCTAGAGAGTAAAGCACAAGGCGCATACCATGCTCATTCAGGAGGGCCGCTTGATGCGGCTCTCTTTTTTGTTGCTTGGCGGTTCAGGCGGAGGGCTATCGGGAGAAACACTTGAACTCTTCCCGACAAACCATGTGACACATAATAGAACAGTTCGTGTATGATATTGTCTGATTATGTTTCAAAACGCCGATATCAAATGCCTGCTGGAAGGTATCCCTCACGCCGTTGTTCTTGTGGACAAGGAACTGAGAGTGAGCTGGATGAACCGCCGCGCCGAGGCGCTGACGGGTCACAGCAATGGAGAGGTTGCGGGCATCAAGGCCGACTTCATCCTTCGCAGCGATCTGCATTCCTTCGGCGATCGCCTCAAGGCAGTCCTCGAGAACAGGAAGGTCGAGACGCATGAGGGCACAATTCTTGATCGCGATCGCAAGGTCGTTTCGGCCCGACTTTCTATCTCACCCATAGAAAGCCATGACGGCGAGGTGCTGGGAGCCATGCTGGTTATCGAGGAGCTATCGTCTGTCCCACATCTGCGCGAAGAGAAGACCGCCGGCGGCAAAGAAAGCACCAGGTGGGACGATGTGGAAAAGGACATGATCATCGACGCGCTGAGAAAAAGCCGGGGCAGGCGCAGCGACGCGGCAAAAATGCTCGGCTGGGCGCGCAGCACGCTTTACCGGAAACTCAAATATCATGACATCTAGGCAAGATGGCATCGCTGCGGACTCAAGAGTTTGATGGTGGGCAGGTTGGAAGAGGGCCGCGATGCAATCGCGGCCCTCTTCCGTTTCCAGACGGTAATGCTTCGAGGCGGTACGATCAACCAGTGCCGTCTCTGGCCTGAATCGCCGACCAGGACAAGCATCAGGCCCGCGAAAGCGGTAAAGCCGATCGCAAAACTGCTTGGTTGTGCTCCCGGATGTCTCTCAATATGGTTAGCCACTTCGGTCCTCCTCGATTCTGCTTACTTATAAATATCTCCTACTTGCGCGATACCCGTTGGCGGAAAAATATAATTAGGGAAAAGTGGTAAATAATGTGAAACTTAAATGACTTTTGGATATCTACATATATAATCAACGCATGACCGAGGAAGCGATCGACGCATGACAGAAGAAATGACGCATACAATCACGTTCCAGCCCGGCGACATCGTCTGCGATGGCGTGCCGCACGAAGCCAACCTGCTGAGGGTGGCGCTGCTCGAGGGCGTCCACATCAACGCCTCCTGCGGCGGCACCGGCGCCTGCGGCAAGTGCAAGGTCGAGATAACAGACGGCGAATACGAGGGCGGCAAGTCGGCCAAGCTTTCGGATGAGGATTACAAGGCCGGGCTGCGCCTGGCCTGCCGCGTCAGCGTCATGGGCGACCTGACCGTCGCCATTCCCGAGGAATCGCGCATGGGCGATGCCGTGGCGCTGACGCATGCGCGCCGTCCAGGGCCGGGGCGGGTGCTCACGGCGCAGGATCTCGAGAACCTGGTGAGCGGCTGGAGCGTCGATCCGGTCGTCAAGAAATTCGTGCTCAGGCTGGATCCGCCTGACGCCGCCAACAACATCAACGACCTCGACCGGCTCAAGCTGGGCCTCAAATCTCAGCACGGCATCGAGGACGTCTCGGTGGACTTCCATGTCATCCGCGACCTGCCCCTGATCTTGCGGCTGGAGGACTGGCTGGTCACTGTGACCCTGGTGGAGAGATCCAAGGGACCAAAAGTCATACAGGTGGTCCCTGGCGACCGCTCATCGGAAGATTATTCCATCGTGCTGGACATCGGCACCACCAGCGTCTACGCGCAGCTGCTGGATCTGGAAAAGGGCGTGACCGTCGCCGAGGCCTCTGAATACAACGGCCAGATCAGCTACGGCGAGGACGTCATCACCCGCATCGTCCATTCCCAGAAAGCGGCCGGCCGCAAGGAGCTGCAGGACGCGGTCGTCGACACTATCAGCGCCGTTATCGAGAAGGTGCTGGACAAGGGCGGGGTGGACCGCTGCCAGGTGTCACATATGGTGGCCGCGGGCAACACAACCATGACACATCTGCTCACCGGAGTTAACACCAAGCACATCCGCATCGCACCCTATGTGCCGGCGGCGACATTCCTGCCCCCCGTGCGGGCCGGGCATCTCGGCATCGATGTCTGCGACCATGTGCATCTTTATACCTTTCCCTGCGTATCAAGCTACGTAGGCGGCGACATCGTCAGCGGCATTGTCGGCTCGGGTGTCTTCCAGACCGAGAAGGTCACTCTATATATAGACATAGGCACCAACGGCGAGGCCGTGGTCGGCAACAGCGAATGGCTGGTGGCGACCTCGTGCTCGGCCGGGCCCGCCTTTGAGGGCGGCGGCATCGAGCACGGCATGCGGGCGACGCGCGGCGCCATCGAGGCGGTGCAGATCGATCCCGCCAGCGGCGAGCCGCACATCCTCACCATCGGCGGCAAGAAGGCCCTGGGCATCTGCGGCTCGGGCATCATCGACGCCGTGGCGGAGCTGCTGGAAGCCGGCATCATCGGCCAGAACGGAAAATTCAAGGAAGCCCGGCAGGGCGAATGGCTGCGGCGCAACGCCGACGGCCTCTGGGAATACGTGCTGGTGCGCGCCGAGTACACCGCCACCGGCCAGGACATCGTCATCACCGAGCCCGACATCGATAACCTCATGCGGGCCAAGGGCGCGATCTTCGCCGGCATCAACACGCTGCTCGACAGCGTCGGCATGGATCTCGACGCCGTGGAACAGGTCTACGTCGCCGGCGGCTTCGGCAAGTACCTGCAGGTGGACCGCGCCGCGGCCATCGGACTCTTCCCGGAGATGGACCCCGACCGCTTCACTTTCGTCGGCAACGGTTCGCTGCTGGGAGCAAGGCTGGTCTCCTTCTCCAAGGACATGCAGCTGGCGGCCGAGGAGGTCGCCCGCACGATGACAAACATCGAGCTCTCCGACAACCAGTTCTTCATGGATGAATACATGGCCGCACTGTTCTTCCCGCACACCGACATGAAATGGTTCCCGCGGATGGAAGCGATCCTTAACGAGGTCTCATGACCACTATCGCTGTAGCCGGCAAGGGCGGCACCGGCAAGACCACCATCGCCTCGCTGGCGGTGCGCTACCTGATTGAGAAGGGCGAGACGCCGGTGCTGGTAGTCGATGCCGATCCTAATTCCAACATGGGCCAGACCCTGGGCATCGAGGTGCCGCTGACAGTCGGCTCCCTGCGCGAGCAGGGCTTCGCCGGCGTGCGCGACATCCCCGGCGGCATGACCAAGGACCAGTTCGTCGACTACAAGATGCAGGAGGCCCTGGCCGAGGGCGAGGGTTTCGACCTGCTGACCATGGGCCGTCCCGAGGGCGCCGGCTGCTACTGCTTCGCCAACAACCTCATCCGGCGCTTCATGGATTCGCTGTCTTCTGATTACAGGCACACGGTGATGGATAACGAGGCGGGCCTGGAGCATCTTTCGCGCCGGACCACCCGCACCACCGACGTACTGCTGGTCGTCTCTGACGCCGGCATGCGCGGACTGACAGCCGCCAGGAGAGTCCTTGACCTGGCGGACGAGATGAAGCTTGACGTGGGGGAGAAGCTTTTCGTGCTCAACCGCGCCACGCCCGGAGCCGCGGCGGCGCTTGCGCCTGAGATCGAGCGCCTGGAGCTGCCGCTGGCAGCCACTTTGCCCGAAGACCCCGGGCTCTTTGATGCCGAGGTCGCGGGCCTTTCCCTGCTCGAGATTCCCGAAGATTCCCCTTGCATTGGCGGCGCCACCCCTCTTTTTGATAAGATTTTCGCCGCATCTTAAGGAAAGCTCGCTCGTCCCCTGAAAGCGAAAGGATCTCTCATGGCAGAAATAATCGACGGCAAGAAGATCTCCGCCGACATCCGCGCCGAGGTGGCCGAGGATGTCAGGAAGATGAAGGAACAATACGGACTGACACCCGGCTTGGCGGTCGTGCTCGTGGGCGACGACCCCGGCTCGCAGATTTACGTCAACAACAAGGAGAAGGCCTGCGCCGAGGTCGGCTTTAACTCGTTCAAATACGTTCTGCCGACCGAGACCACGCAGGAAACGCTGATGGCGCTGGTTGACGAGCTCAACGGCCGTGAGGACGTTCATGGCATCCTGGTGCAGATGCCGCTGCCCAAACATCTGGATCCGACGCCGGTGCTGCTGGCGATCGACCCCAATAAAGACGTCGACGGGTTCCATCCGATCAACCTGGGGCGCGTCGTTGTCGGCAACGCCGTGCTGCCGTCATGCACGCCCGCTGGCTGCATCGAGCTGCTCGAGCGCAGCAATACCCAGCTGGAAGGCGCCAACGCCGTCATCGTCGGCCGCAGCAACACGGTCGGCAAGCCGGTGGCCCTGCTGCTGCTGGCAAAGAACTGCACCGTCACCATCTGCCACTCGAAGACCAGGGACCTCCCTTCTGTCTGCCGCGGCGCTGACATCCTGATCGCGGCCGTCGGTGTTGACAGGATGATAAAAGGTGACTGGGTCAAGGATGGGGTCACGGTGATCGACGTGGGCATGAACCGCACCGACGAAGGCCTTTTCGGAGACGTCGATTTCGAAGCGGTCAAGGAGAAAGCCCGCGCCATCACCCCGGTTCCCGGCGGCGTCGGGCCGATGACCATCGCCATGCTGATGAAGAACACGCTCAAGGCCGCGGAGCTGACGCTGTAGCGGCCGCCGCCGGCGTCATTATCATGCGCAGAAGAGGATTTGACGGACGCCCGGGCAGCATGTAGCATCCGGTTTCGATAAAGACGAAATCATTCAGAGGGTTAAACAGGGAGGAAACCATGAAGGTCAGAATCATCGTCATCGGTTTGTTGCTGGTAGTGTCTATGCTCGCATTTGCATCGGTCGCCAGCGCCCAGAGCGCCTGCAGCGCCGTAGATGTCACGCCGCTCTCCGGGAACGCCGGCAGCAGCGTATACGCTTCCGGAACAACGCTCGCCGATTCCACGATCCAGGTTGAATGGGACGGTGCGACCGGCGTTTTTCCGGACATCAGCACCGACGTCAGCACCGGCGAGTTCGGCGTCAACTTGACCATCCCCGCCGACGCGACTCCCGGCGAACATACAATCACCTTATTGTTGCCCTCCGAAGCCAGCTGCCCCTTCACCTTCACGGTGGAAGCGGTCGTGACCCCGCCGACCGCCGCGGCGCCGGCAGCAGCCGTCCCGGCCCCCGCCACCCTGCCCAACACCGGCTTCTTCCTGATAGTGCCGGCAGCGGGACTGGTAGCAGCCGGCATGGGCGGCCTCATGTTCAGGAGACACAGCAACCACTAGAAAGAACGCGTCCGCACTCCGGCGCCTGATGTCCTTTTTGGGCGAGCCTGGCCGGCACGGAAGTGCCCGGCCGGGCTTCGCTGTTTAGAGAGGCCGGTTCAGGTAATAGATGACCTCTTCGCCCGGATATGGCAGTCCGGCGATCTTCCAGGCCTTCAGGGGGTCGATGAACTCCTCGTTGACGCACTCCTTTGGCTGCTGGACGTTCTTGCAGACCGAGTTGAGGATGGGGAACGAGCCGTAAGTCTTGTAGAAAGACCGCATGAAGCGGATCACGTCCATCATCTCGTCGGTCAGCTCATCGATGCCCTCACGTCTGGCCAGCTGACGGG
Source organism: Actinomycetota bacterium (assembly GCA_023382335.1). Classification (GTDB taxonomy): domain Bacteria; phylum Actinomycetota; class Thermoleophilia; order BMS3ABIN01; family BMS3ABIN01; genus JACRMB01. The sequence continues at coordinate 115,407 of JAMCPM010000008.1, read as the reverse complement.
CGATGTTCTCGTTCCAGCTTTCGGGATCGGTGAGGTAACCCTTCTCGTCATCGGTGATCACATCCGGATTCTCGGTTTCCATTTCAGTCCTTTCTCCGGGCCGGGGGATGCCAGTCCCGCCCGGTGTCGTTAGAAGTTCTCGCAAAAATCAGAGGATTCCCAGTTCCTTTTCCAGATCGAGGACGTACTGATCGATCAGCGTGCCCAGATAGATGCAGGAGACCCCATCCATGCAGGCGTCGGCGTCGGCCTTGTCCAGGAAGGCATAGCGGCTGTGGCCGCCCTTTTCGAACCGGATGACCCACGCGTTCCTCTCCTCGTCGAAGCTGAGCCTCAGGGCGATCTTGTGCTCCATCAGCTCCGGGTACATCTCGTACAGCTTGTCTTCGAGCCCAACCTGGGTGTAGCCCATTTGTCCTCCTAAGTTTCAGGGACCGGGACCTGCCTCCCACATTTTTGCGGCAGACGGAACCGGTTCACCTTCGCCGGTAATTGATATATAAATATCCAATCGGGGGTAAAATTAAGCATTTGACTGCGGATACCCTTCCGGGGTACAATTTTTTTCTGTAATGTTCCATTCGCATGTTCCCTGAATCGAGCGAAGCTTGAAGGCTTCAAGGGGAATGGAGCCGTAAAGGAGTTTTGATGAGGATCCGGATTATACTCATTTCCATGTTGGTCCTGGTATTTGCCGGAATGATCGCCGTGCACGCCATGGCGGCTTCCAGCGCCGCGACTCCCGCGGGCGAAGAGTACGGAGGGTCTGGCGACCAGTATCTCGGCACCGTGACCAATCCGACCACGCCTGGCCCGGGCTCCAGCGGCACCGGTGGTTCTTCCGTCGGCAGCGCTAATACCGCCGGCAGCGTTAATACCGGCGCCACGTCCCTGCCGAGCACCGGAGCTTTTCTGCTGATCCCGGCCGCCGGACTCATGGCCGTGGGCATGGGAGCCCTGATGATGAGGAAGCGGCTCTCCAGCAAATAACGGGAGCTGACCTGAGCTGAACTTAACGAGGCGGACCCTGCGGGTCCGCCTCTTCTTTTTCCTAACGCTGAATACCATGATCGGCATCTATAATACTTATTGACTGTCGCCTCTCGGCGATGATATTATCTCCCATTACCCAAAGCTTGTGAAACAATGTACTAAGTGCGGGCAAAGGTCCGAGTTCGCCAAGCCGGGGTGTGGTTTTTCGGCTTGCGCCTCGAACCTTTAATATTTTAGGGCTGGGCGGACCCCGGAGCTGCACGCTGAACCAAATGGCGTGCCGCTTTTCCATCGTCGGTCCCCGGAATTCCTGCGGGAGCGCTGCGATGATGTCCCCCTGATATCAAAACCGAGTGAAGGAGAGGGCTGTCTTGTCTTTTGAACCGCCAATTGAAACCTGCAAGGGCACGATACGCGAAGTCACGATAGGAAAAGATAAGAAGGTCGGTGGTGAGACCACCTTCCCCTTCCACCTCTGGGAAGGCGAGATGCCGAATGCGCCGATGGTGGCCATGGAAGTCTACGACGAGCCCCAGGAATGGCCCGAGGCCGTGCAGAGTGTTTACGCCGACGTCATGGGCGACCCTGTCGCCTGGGCCAAGAAGTGCCAGGACGAGTTCAAGGCCGATGCCATCTGCCTGCAGCTGCGCAGCATCGACCCCAACGGCAGCGACGCCTCGCCGGAGTCGGCGGCCGAGACCGTCAAAAAGGTCAACGAGGCCATCGATATCCCCCTGATCGTTTACGGCACCGGCACCCCTGACAAGGACGCCGAAGTGCTCAAGAAAGTCGCCGAAGTCATGGCTGACGACAACATCCCCATGGGTCCGGTCGACGATTCAAACCACCGGCTGATCGGCGCCGCCGCCATGGGCTACAAGAAGACCGTGGTCGGCTTCACCTCGATGGACGTCAACCTGGCCAAACAGCTGAATGTGCTGCTGACGCAGCTGGGCGTTCCCGAGGACAAAATCATCATCGATCCCACGACTGGAGCCTTGGGCTACGGTCTGGAGTATTGCTATTCTATTATGGAGAGGGACCGGCTGGCCGCGCTTGTACAGAACGACGGCAAGATGCAGATGCCGATCCTCAACAACCTGGCTCCCGAGACCTGGAAGGCCAAGGAATCCAGGGTCAGCGAAGAAGAAGAGCCCACCTACGGAAATGTGGAAACACGGGGCATCCTCTGGGAGGCAATCACCGCTACCACCCTCTTGTTAGCTGGTACGGACATCCTGGTGATGCGTCATCCCAAGGCTGTCGAACTCGTCCGGACCGCCATAGACGGGCTTCAGGCACAATCTAAGGAGAAAGTTGCGTCATGAGTGATACAGAAGAAACAAAACCAAAGAAAACGAAGGAAGAGCCACGGGCCAAGAGCATAGACCCGGCGGCTCTCCAGATGATCGCCAAGGCTGACGCCGAAGGCCTGAGCACTGTCTTCTCCCGCGTGGATGAGATGAAGGCCTGCCCCATCGGCGCGGCCGGCTCCTGTTGCCAGCTGTGCGCCATGGGACCCTGCCGGCTCGTCGGCAAGAACGCCGAGGAAAAGACCGGCATCTGCGGAGCGACGCACGGCACAATCGGCGCCCGCTACATGGTCCGTTCCATCGCCGGAGGCGTCGCGGCGCACTCCGACCACGGCCGCGACATCGCCAGGACGCTGCTTGCAGTTTCCAAGGGTGATGTTCAGGGCTATGAGGTCAAGGATACCGAAAAGCTCAACGCTGTTGCCGCCTTGCTGAACATTCCGACTGAAGGCCGCGAGATCAATGACATCGCCGGCGAGGTCGCGCAACGGGCGCTGGATAATTTCAACGGCGTAGTCAATGACGAGCTTGATTATGTGGCGCGCGCCCCGAAGAAACGGCAGGAGATCTGGCAAAAGCTCGGGCTGGTGCCTCGCGGAGTCGATCGCGAGATCGTCGAAAGCATGCACCGCACCCACGTGGGCGTGGACCAGGACGCCGACCATCTGCTCGACCAGGGCATGCGCACTTCGCTGGCCGACGGCTGGGGCGGCGCCATGCTGGCCACCGACCTCTCCGACATTCTCTTCGGTACTCCGAAACCGCTGGTTTCAGAGGCCAACCTGGGCGTTCTCAAGGAAGAGGACGTCAATATCATCGTCCACGGGCATGAGCCGACTCTCTCGGAGATGATCGTCGCCGCCGCCCAGGACCCCGAGGTCATAGAATACGCCAGGAGCAAGGGCGCCAAGGGCATCACCCTCGCCGGCATCTGCTGCACCGCCAACGAGGTCCTCCAGCGTCATGGCATTCCACCCGCGGGCAACTTCCTGCATCAGGAGCTGGCGATCATTACCGGCGCCGTCGACGCCATGATCGTCGATGTGCAGTGTGTCATGCAGGCGCTGCAGCCTCTGGCCGAGAAGTTCCACACCAAGCTGATCACCACCTCGCCCAAGGCGAAGATCCCCAACGCCACCCACGTCGAGTTCGATGAGGAGCATGCGCTGGACATCGCCAAGGACATCGTCAGGATGGGCATCGACAACTACGCCAATCGCGGTGTGGTCGAGATCCCCCAGTACAAGGACGACATGGTCGCGGGATTCTCTCACGAATACATCAATTACATGCTTGGCGGCAAATACCGCGCTTCGTTCAGGCCGCTCAACGACAACATCATGAACGGCAAGATCCAGGGCGCGGTCGCCATCGTCGGCTGCAACAACCCGCGCGTTACCCAGGATGAAGGCATCATCTACCTGGTGAAAGAGCTGATCAAGAACAACATCCTGGTGGTCCAGACAGGATGCGCGGCGCATGCGTCCGCCAAGCACGGCTTGTTGAAGCCGGAGCTGCTGGACGAGGCGGGCGAGGGCTTGCGCGAAGTCTGTGAAGCCGTCGGCATCCCGCCGGTACTGCACCTGGGCAGCTGCGTGGATAATTCGCGCATCATGACGATCCTTGCCCAGGTAGTCGAGGAAGGCGGGCTTGGCGAGGACATCTCCGACCTGCCGGTCGCGGCTATCTGTCCGGAATACTACTGCGAGAAGGCCCTGGCCATCGGCACTTATGCGGCCGCTTCCGGCGTTTATGTGGTCTTTGGCGTACGTAATCCCGTAGCTGACTGCACTGAAGTCGTTGACATCATGAGCAATGGCTGGGAAAAGAAGGTCGGCGGTCAGCTGGTCTTCGAGCCTCAGAAGGAGAAGATCCTGGAGATGGTGCTGAACAAGATCCAGGAGAAGAGAGAAGCCCTCGGCATCCACGAGGAAAAAGAGCGCGTGCTGCTAGACATGGCCGCCCGGCGAGAGCTGTAGGAGGAGAGAATGAGCAAATTAATCGCATCATCGGTTATCGCCGGAGCCCACCAGTTCGTCAACGAGGCCGAGGAAGCCCTGCAGAAGGCGATCGATACCGCCGGCCCCGAGGCCGACATCAATCTGCCCAACACCGGCTATTATCTGCCGGTCATCTACGGCCTGACCGGCATGAAGGTCGAGAAGGTCAAGGACATGGAGGCGCCCTTAAAGCACGCCCGCGAGCTGCTGCCCGAGGGTCCGGCCGCGAAGCTGTGGACCCCGTATCTGGGCACGGCGCTGGACGCCGGCGTCGCCACCCTGTTCTCCTGCGAGATCCTCGAGTCGCTGAGGTACGTGCTGGAGCCCGGTTTCTATTCCGAGACCGACGCGCCCACGGAAGACAACCTCTGGCTCGGTGCTGCTGACGACGTCATCATGCGCGAGCGCGGCGTCGAGTTCGTCGACGGCACCGCCCCCGGATTCGCCGCCATCACCGGCGCGGCTCCGGACGTCGAGACCGCGGTGCAGATCGCCCAGGAACTGAAACAGAAGATGCTCTATGTCTTCATCGCCGGCAAGGACAACGGCGTCAGCTTCGCCGAGCAGCTGGTGGAGGGCGGCGTCGAGCTGGGCTGGAACACCCGCCTGGTGCCCTTCAGCCCCTACGTCTCCGGCCATATCTGGTCGCTTGGTTTCGCCACGCGCGCGGCGCTCGCCTTCGGCGGCGTCCAGCCCGGCGATTACCGCAACGTCCTCAAATATAACAAGGACCGGGTCTTCGCCTTCGTGCTGGCCTTCGGTCATGTGACCGACAAGAAATACGCCGCGGCGGCCGGCGCCATCTCCTATGGCTTCCCGACCATCGCCACTAGCGACATCCCCGAGATCCTGCCGACCGGCGTCTGCACCTACGAGCACGTGGTCAGCAACGTCGAATGCAACGACATCGTTGCCCGCGCCATCGAAGTGCGCGGACTCAAGGTCGTCGTCACCGAGGTTCCTGTGCCGGTTGCCTACAGCCCCGCTTTCGAGGGGGAGCGCATCCGCAAGGGTGAGTACTGGGTGGAGATGGCCGGTCCCAAGTCGATCGGCTGCGAGTTCACCGAGATCGCCGATGACGTCGAGGACGGCAAGGTCACGGTGGTAGGCCCCGAGATCGCCGATCTCGAGCAGGGCTCCACGGTTCCGTTCGCCATCCACGTCGAGGTCTCCGGCCGCAAGATGCAGAAAGACTTCGAGCCGATCCTCGAGCGCCAGGGCCACACGTTCTTCAACGAGGCCGAGGGCGTGCTGCACATGGGTCAGCGCGACACCGTCTGGATGCGCATCAGCAACCGGGCCAAGGAGGCCGGCTTCACCTTCGAGCATCTCGGCAAGATCATCCATGCCCGCTATCACGCCGATTTCGGCGAGGTCGTGGACAAGGTCCAGGTCACCATCTATACCAAACAGGAAGATGTCGAGCGCATCCTCGAGAAGGCCACCAAGGCATACCACGAGCGTGACGAGCGCCTGGGAAGCCTGACCGACGAGAGCGTCGACACCTTCTATTCCTGTATCCTCTGCCAGAGCTTCGCGCCCACGCACGTCTGCGTGATCACGCCGGAGCGTCCGGGCCTCTGCGGCTCTTACAACTGGCTCGACGGCAAGGCCGCCTATGAGATGAATCCGACGGGTGGCAACCAGCCGGTCGCCAAGGGCGAGACCGTCGACGAGGCCCGCGGCCAGTGGAGCGGCGTCAACGAGTACGTCAAGGAACATTCACAGGGAATGGTAGAGGCGTTCAACACCTACTCCATGCTCGAGAACCCCATGACCTCCTGCGGCTGCTTCGAGGTCATCAGCTGCATCCTGCCGATGTGCAACGGCATCATGACCGTCAACCGCGAGTTCAAGGGCGAGACGCCTTCGGGCATGAAGTTCTCGACCCTGGCCGGTTCGGTCGGCGGCGGCGTGCAGAGCCCGGGCTTCCTGGGGCACTCCCGTTTCTACATGGGCTCGCCCAAGTTCATCTCAGCCGACGGCGGCATCAAGCGCCTGGTCTGGATGCCCAAGGAGCTCAAGGAAGAGATGCGCGAGATCCTTGAGAAGGCGGCCGAGAAGGCCGGCGCCCCGGACCTGGTGGACAAGATCTGCACCGAGGAAGAGGCCACCGAGGAATCGGAAGTGCTCGAGTACCTGACCAAGGTCGGCCATCCGGCCCTGGAAATGGACCCGATGTTCTAAGCTGTTTATTTCCGGCGGGGGTGGGCTTCCCCTGGCGGCACCGTTCGCGCACAGGCCCGGTCTATAAAGACCAGCCGTTTGCGCGCTCAAGAGTGCCGCTGCGGGAAAGCCCGCCCCCGCCGGTGAAACCTGTTCGGCCACCGGGTCTTTTCCGGGACCGTTCGTTTGTGTTTGATTTCCGCGCATGGCCGCAAGACCGTGCATTTCTTGAAAAGGGTTAAACGGGTACAGGCTAATTTGCCATGTGACTCGTCTTGCTTGTCATCAGGGCAAATTAGCCTGGACCTATTCAAAGTTCTTATCAACAAAGTACGCGGTTTTGAAGGGAGTGTGAGCTGTGGCTCTTAGCGGTCTGCAAATATTCAAGCTGCTTGCCAAGACTAACTGCAAGGAGTGCGGGTTTCCGACTTGTATGGCTTTCGCCATGCAGCTTGCCGCCGGCAAGGCGGAGCTGGACCAGTGCCCCTACGTCAGCGATGAGGCCAAAGCAGCCCTGGGCGAGGCTTCTGCTCCCCCGGTGCGCAAGGTAACCGTCGGCTCCGGCGACATGGCTGTCACCGTCGGTGAGGAAACAGTCCTCTACAGGCACGAGAAGCGCTTCGAGCATCTTCCCGGCCTGGGCGTGCTGATCACCGATGAGATGGACGAGGCGCAGGTCGCTTCCCTGCTGACACAGCTCAAGCAGACTGAATTCAACTACGTGGGCCAGAACTTAAGGCCGCGCCTGGCGGCGGTCAAGTCCAACGACGCCGCCAAGCTCGCAAAGCTGGCGGCCATGGCCGTCGAGATCGCCTGTGCCGCCGTCGTGATCATGAGCGACGACGCCGCGGCGCTCAAGGCCGCCGCCGAGCCGATCAAGGCCAACAAGCCGCTGCTCTACGCCGCCAACGAATCCAATTTCGACGCCGTCGCCGAGGTGGCCAGGGAGCTCGACGTTCCCTTCGCCATCAAGGCCGATACGCTTGACAAACTCGCCGAACTGGGACAGAAAGCGCTCGACGGCGATTTCAAGGAAGTCGTACTCGACCCGTCTTCCAGCTCGCTCGGCGATGTGCTGATGAACCAGACGCTCATCCGCCGCGCCGCAATCAAGAAGACCTTCCGCGCGCTGGGCTTCCCGACTATAGGTTTTCCCTGTCTGATGACCGGCGACAAGATGCTCGAGGCGGTCTACGCTTCCGTCTTCATCGCCAAGTACACCGGTTTTGTCATCCTGTCCGATCTGGACCCGGCCCGGGTGATGCCGCTGCTGTACTTGAGCCAGAACATCTACACCGACCCGCAGCGGCCGATGCAGATGGACCAGGGCGTCTATCCGATCAACGATCCGGGGCCGGATTCGCCGATCCTGGTGACCACCAACTTCTCGCTGACATATTTCACCGTCTCCTCCGAGGTCGAGGCCAGCAAGGTGCCGGCCTGGCTGTGCATCATGGACGTCGAGGGCCAGTCGGTGCTGACCGCCTGGGCCGCCGGCAAGTTCGTGGCCGACGCCATCGCGCCCTTCCTCAAGAAGAGCGGCATCGAGGAGAAGGCGCCGCACAGGAAGGTCATCATCCCCGGCTACGTGGCCCAGATCTCAGGCGAGCTCGATGAAGAGCTGGGCGAGGGCTGGGAAGTGCAGGTCGGGGTTCGTGAAGCCGCCGACATCCCCAAATTCCTGCGTCAGTGGAGCGCGAACTGACTGGCGCCATCACGAGATCTTTCGGGCGGCCCGGGCCGGTCGATGCCATGCTGCGCCCTCCGTGCGAGGTCGCGTGTCCGATCCATACTAACGCTCAACGTTATATTCAGCTGGTGGCCGAGGGACACGATGCCCGGGCCCTTGCGGTAGTCAGGGTAACCAATCCTCTGCCGCAGGTCATCGGGCGCATCTGTCCCCATCCTTGTGAAGAAGCCTGCCGGCGTGGCGACGTGGACGAGCCAATCGCGATCTGCAACATCAAACGGGTCGCCAGCGACGGCGCCAGGGCAGCGGGCCTTGGCTTCGAGCCGCCGAAAATCGAATTTACCACGGGGAAGAAAGTTGCCATAATCGGCTCGGGTCCTTCAGGCCTGGGAGCGGCCCACGACCTGGCGCTCATGGGCGTGCGGGCCACCATTTTCGAGAAGCAGCCCGAACCGGGCGGCTTCCTCAGGACCGGCATCCTCAACTACAGGCTGCCGAAGGATATCCTTGATGAGGACATCGAGTATATCCGCAAAATGGGTGTCGAGATCTATACAAACGCCGACGTGGGCCGGGCGGTAAAGTTTAATGACATTATGGCTGAATTCGACGCGGTGCTGATCGCCGCGGGGCTGTCCGAAAGCCGGCCGTTACCGATTCCCGGCGCCGATCTGCCGCAGGTGCTGCTGGCGGTGCCGTTCCTTGAAGCTGTGAACGCCGGCCGGGAAGTCCCCGGACTGGGCAAGGAAATAATCGTCATCGGCGGCGGCAACGTCGCCATCGATGTGGCCCGTTCGGCCAGGCGCGTCACCGGCGGCAAGGTGACAATGGTCTGCCTGGAGGCCGACCACGAGATGCCGGCTCACGCATGGGAGATCGAGGACGCCCGCGCCGAGGGCATCGAGATCGTCTGCAGCCAGGGCCCGAACGCAATTATGGGCGAGGGCAAGGTCGAGGGGCTGCAGGTAAAGAAATGCGAATCGGTCTTCGACGAGCACGGCCGCTTCTCGCCGACTTTCTGTGAGACCGAGCTTTCAGTCGTCCCCGGCGACACGGTCATCGTCTCCATCGGTCAGATGTCAAATCTTTCCTTCCTGCCCGAAGAGGGACCGGCTGTCAACGAGCGCGGCATCCTCATATTCGACCGGGAACAGTGTACGACCACGCGCCGCGGCGTTTTTGCCAGCGGCGAGGTGGTGACCGGGCCCGGCGCCGCGGTCAACGCGCTGGCGAGCGGCAAGAAGGCCGCTATCGCCGTTGCACGATATCTCGGCGTCGATGTCAACTTCAGGCCCGAGCCGGCCGCCATCGGCGAGGTTCCCGCTGACGTGGCGGATAAGGTCAAAAAGGCGCCCCGACGCAGGATGCCGGCGCGCGATGCCGGCGAGAGATTAAAGGATTTTGGGGAAGTAGAGACCGGCCTGGACGAAGTCGACGGCCGCTGCGAGGCCTCTCGCTGCCTGCTCTGCGGCAGCGGCGCCAGGTATTCGCAGCTCAAATGCATAGCCTGTCTCACCTGCGTGCGCGTCTGCCCTTACGGCGCGCCCTGGGCCGACGGGGAAGGCCTGGGCGGTATCGACCCGGACAAGTGCCAGGCCTGCGGCATCTGTTTCACCCAGTGTCCGGCCAAGGCTATCGACCTCACGGTCATGTCCGAGGAAGACATCGCCGCCCGCACCGTTGCCGCGATTGCGGATTCAGGCAACGGCGAGCTCGAATTCGGCTGCTGGTATTCACAGTCGCGTGTCGCTCCCGAGGCAGCCGCGGTATCGCTTCCCTGCACCGGCAGGCTCAGCGTCAGGCTGCTGCTGCATGCCTTTGAGAGCGGGGCAAAAAAAGTCTACGTGGCGGTCTGCAGCGAGGACGACGACGGCCATTTCGTCCACGGCCACCGGCAGACCCGCGCCGCGGTCGCCGATGCGCAGAAAGCACTCGGGGAAGCCGGGCTCGATCCCGCTTCGATCGAGCTGCGCATCGAACCGGAACTCAAATGCAGGAAGGCGACATGAGCCACTCCTATATGGAAAGACCCGATCGATGATCACAGCCGAACGCAAAAATTTCGATGAGATCCGCCGCATGACAGATGGCGCTCAAAAACTGCTGGTCGTCGGCTGCAATACCTGTGTGGCCGTCTGTCTCACCGGCGGCGAAAAGGAAGCCGAGATCCTGGCCTCGCAGTTGCGCCTGGCCCGCAAGCAGGACGGCATCGGCGGCAGCGTCGAGACGGTGACGGTCCTGCGCCAGTGCGAGAACGAGTATCTCGACTCGATCTCCGAACAGGTGCAGAAGGCTGACCTGGTGCTTTCGACAGCGTGCAGCATCGGTCCCCAGGGGCTGGTCTTCCGCTATCCCACCAAGGCTGTCGTCCCGGCCATGAACACCAACATGATGGGCTATGTCAAAGAGCATCATGTCTGGACCGAGTACTGCGTCGCCTGCGGCTTTTGCATCATCGCCTTTACCGGCGGCATCTGCCCGATAGCCCGTTGCGCCAAGACACTTTTAAACGGCCCCTGCGGCGGCTCCCAGGGAGGCCGCTGCGAGATATCGCCGGATGTGCCCTGTGCCTGGCAGGAGATCTACGACCGCCTGGCGGCGCTGGGCCAGCTCGACATGCTCAAAAGGATCCTCGGTCCCAAGAAATGGAACGCATCCAACAGCGGCGGCCCCAGGACCATGAAGATGGAAGGGTTCAAGCCATGATTCGCGTAACGGCCGCAGCCGGGAGTCGAACAGCATGATTGCCGGCTCAAACCTGGAAAAAGTCCTGGCGTCGGGCGCCTTTGCGGTGACCGCCGAGCTGGGCCCGCCCAAGAGCGCCGACCCGCAGGTCATCATCGACAAGGCCAACATCCTCAAGGGCAACGCCGACGCTGTCAACATCACCGACAACCAGACCGCCATCGCCCGCATGAGCTCGATGGCCGCGGCCAGGCTGACGATCGAGCAGGGGCTTGAGCCGATCATGCAGATGACCTGCCGCGACCGCAACCGGCTGGCGATGCAGGCGGATATACTCGGCGCCGCCGCCCTGGGAATCAGGAACCTGCTGTGCCTGACCGGCGACCACCAGAGCTTTGGCAACCATCCTGAATCGCTGGGCGTCTTCGACCTCGATTCGATCACCCTGATCAGGATGGTGAAGGACATGCGCGACGCGCCGCAGTTCCAGTGCGGCGAGGAGATTACCTTCGCGCCGAAGCTGTTCATCGGCGCCGCCGCCAATCCCTACGCCGATCCGTTTCCTTTCAGGGCCATGCGCCTGGCGAAGAAGGTTGATGCCGGTATCGATTTTTGCCAGACACAGATCATCTACAACCTGGACAAGTTTGAGGAATTCATGCGGCAGTGCCGCGAGCTCGGCGTCACCGAGCGCTGCAAGATCCTGGCCGGCGTGGCGCCGCTCAAGGGCGCCGGCATGGCCAGGTACATGAAGAACCGCGTCGCCGGCATGGACGTGCCTGACGAGATCGTCGAGCGGCTGAGCAAAGCCGAAGACGCGCAGGACGAGGGCATCGACATCTGCGTCGAGGTCATCAAGCGGGTGCGGGAGATCGAGGGCGTCGCCGGCGTGCACATCATGGCGGTAGAATGGGAATCGGCCGTGCCCGAGATACTCAGGCGGGCGGGGCTCAAACCAGGCTCGTCAAACCAGGGGGAACAACCAGGGGGACACATAACTTAATTCATTGATAAAGGGACACAGGCTCTGGCACATGATCGACATGAATTAAGTAATGTGTCCCCAAATAACGGAGGTTTTATGAAGGCAATAGCTGAGAATATCAATGTGATGAACAAGGTCATCGGCGACGCCATGAAAGAGGGCGTCGCCGGGCCGATCCAGCAGCTGGCGCGAGAGTGCACCGAGGCGGGCGCCGACCTGCTCGACATCAACCTCGGTCCGGCCCGCAAGGGCGGCGCCGAGATGATGGAGTTCGTGGTCAGGGCCGTACAGGAAGTATCAGACCTGCAGCTCTGCCTCGACACCAGCAATCCCGAGGCCATGGAAGCGGGCATCAACGCCTGCAACCAGAAGCCGCTGCTAAATTCCTACAGCGCCCAGCCGGACAAGATGGAGAGCATCCTGCCGCTGGCGGCCAAGTACGAATGCGAGATCATCGGCCTGACCATGTCGACGCACATTCCCATCGACACCGACGAGCGCATCGCCGTCGCCTACGAGATCGTCGCCGCGGCCAACGAGCTGGGCGTCCCCAACTCGCGCATCTGGGTCGATCCGATCATCCTGCCGATCGGCGTCGAGGTCGGCCAGGCCCACGCGGTGGCGGTGCAGAACATGCTCAAGTCGCTGCCGGACCTGTTCGAGGAGCCGGTCCAGACCACCTGCGGCCTCTCCAACATCTCCAACGGCGCCCCCGACGAGCTGCGCGGCGCCATCGAGCGGGCTTTTCTGCCGATGCTGGCGGCCAGCGGCATGACCTCATGCATCTGCAACGCCAAGGATCCCGAGATGATGCGCACCATCCGCCTGATCAAGGCGCTGCAGAACGAGTCGCTCTATTCTGTTTCTGACGCAGAGCTGAAATAATAGGATCAGCAGGAAGTTTACCAACACCTGGCAAGATGGATTGAGGAGGACATGTACAAGATACTTGACAAAGTAGACTATTCAGATGACGTGTATATGCAGGTCATCGAGGCTCCCGCGGTCGCCGCGGCCGCCCAGCCGGGACAGTTCATCGTCCTGAGGATCCACGAAGAGGGGGAGAGGATCCCTCTCACCATCGCCGATTTCGATCGCGAAGCCGGCACCATAACCATCGTCGTCCAGGCCGTCGGCAAGTCGACGCGGCACCTGCAGACTCTGGGCAAGGGCGACTCGCTGTCTAACTTCATCGGTCCTCTGGGACTTCCCAGCGAGATCGAGAACTACGGCACCGTCGTCTGCGCCGGCGGCGGCGTCGGCGTCGCTCCGGTCTATCCGATCGCGCGCGCTCTCAAGGAAGCCGGCAACAAGGTCATCTCCATCGTGGCGGCCCGGAACAAAAGCCTGCTGCTCTGGGAGGACAAGATGAGGGAAGTCAGCGACGAGCTCATCGTCACCACCGACGACGGCAGCTGCGGCCGCCATTGTCTGGTCACCGAGCCTCTCAAGGAGCTTTGCGAGGCCGGCGGCGTCGATCTTATCTATGCCATCGGCCCGGGCATCATGATGAAATTCTGCTGCAAGACCACCGAGGAATATAATGTCAAGACCATCGTCAGCCTCAACTCGATCATGGTCGACGGCACCGGCATGTGCGGCGCCTGCCGCGTGAGCGTCGGCGGCGAGACCAAATTCGTCTGCGTCGACGGTCCCGAATTCGACGGGCACCAGGTGGACTTCGACCTGCTGATGTCCCGCCAGAGGCAATACCTCGAACAGGAAAAAATATCAAAAGAGCTTTATGAGGAATGCAGGGGGGACCACAAATGTCTGAAGTAAACACAAATAATCCCGGCGACAAGCCGGCGCCGAAGCCCAAGCGCCCGAAGCTGCCCCGCACCGCCATTCCGGAACAGCCCCCCAAGGTGCGCGCGACCAACTTCGAGGAAGTGTCGCTGGGCTACGATCAGGACATGGCCAGCACCGAGGCCAGCCGCTGCCTGCAGTGCAAGAGGCCCAAGTGCGTGCTCGGCTGCCCCGTCGGCATCGACATCCCCGCCTTTATCAAGCTGATCGAGGAGGGCGACAACGCTGCCGCCATCGCCAAGCTCAAGGAGACCACGAGCTTCCCGGCCGTCTGCGGCCGCGTCTGCCCGCAGGAGGAGCAGTGCGAGAAGCTCTGCATCCTCGGCAGGAAGCAGGAGCCGGTGGCGATCGGGCGCCTGGAGCGTTTCGCCGCCGACTGGGAGGCACTGAACGGCCCCTCCGGCAAACCGGAGATAGCCGCCAGCAAGGGCAAACACGTGGGCGTGGTCGGTTCCGGCCCCGCAGGCGTGACCTGCGCCGGCGAGTTGGCCAAGATGGGTTATGACGTCACCATTTACGAAGCCCTGCACAAGCCGGGCGGCGTTCTGGTCTACGGCATCCCCGAGTTCCGCCTGCCCAAGGACATCGTCCAGCGCGAGTGCGACTACGTCGAAAGCCTTGGCGTGGAGATCAAGCTCGACCACGTCATCGGGCGCACCATGACCGTCGACCAGATGGTCGAGGACGGACACGACGCCGTCTTCCTGGCCAACGGCGCCGGGCTGCCGGCGTTCATGAACATCCCCGGCGAGAACCTCAACGGCGTCTATTCCGCCAATGAGTTCCTGACGCGGTCGAACCTGATGAAGGCCTACCGCTTCCCCGAATATGACACGCCGATCAAGGTCGGCAAGAAGGTAGCCGTCATCGGCGGCGGCAATGTCGCCATGGACGCGGCCCGCACCGCCCTGAGGCTGGGCGCCGAAGTGCATCTCATCTACCGGCGCTCCCGCGAGGAGATGCCGGCCCGCAACGAGGAGATCCACCACGCCGAGGAAGAAGGCATAATCTTCAACCTGCTCACCAACCCGACGCAGATCATCGGCGACCAGGAAGGCTGGGTCGAGGAGATCGAGGTCGTGGAGATGGAGCTGGGCGAGCCCGACGCCAGCGGACGCCGCCGTCCGGTTCCGCGGGAAGGCTCCGAGCGCCGGATACCGATTGACGTAGTCATCGTTTCGGTGGGCACCAAGGCCAACCCGCTGCTGACCAAGAGCACGAGTGGACTCGAGCTCACCAGCAGGGGCAACATCGTCGCCGACGAGCACACGCTGCTCACCAGCAAGGAAGGCGTCTTCGCCGGAGGCGACATCGTCACCGGCGCGGCCACCGTGATCCTTGCCATGGGAGCCGGCAAGCTGGCGGCGCGTTCGATCGACCGCTACCTGCAGGGCCAGCCGCTGCTGACCGCGGAAGAGGAAGAAGCGATCCAGGCAGCCGGGAACAAGGCCGCCGAGACAGCAGCTGCTAAATAACAACTATCTGCCAGCTGTACGGCAGTGGAAAAATGGAATTCACGGGGCGCGGCGCTTCGCGCCGCGCCCCGTATATATCCGCCAGCCAGAAGATGAACTTCACGGGGGAGATTCCAACGCCAAAAAATGAATCACGCCTTGATCTGGCTGCAGCTCTTTTGCTCTGCCTGGTGCTGCTGGCGGCTACCCTCTTCCCCGAGAATTTTGTTGCCGGCGTTCCCATATTTGCTTCCCAGAGGTCCTTCCCGCTGTCACTGCTGCTGCCTTTTGTCATCACGGGAACGGTCATATATTTCGTGGCCAGGCGGAAGCTCGCCAGGCCGGGGATGGTCGATCTGCTGGTGGTGCTGTTCCTCGGCTACTTTCTGATCCGCAACGCCTTCGGCCTCGAGAGCCTGGCCGCTTTTAAATATTTCATTTACGGGCTCGCGGTCTTCTACCTCGCGGCGCTGCTGGCCAGCCGTTATGAGAGTCTGCTGATGATGGTCATGCACGTGGTCCTGGGCCTGATAATCGTCACCGCCCTCTACGGCCTGGCCGAGTATGCGGCCCAGAAGAACTTCATTTACGCAACCTACATCGGCGAAAGCGTGCGCGAGCCTGCCGTGGGCCTGCATCGTGTCGGCTCGACCCTGGCTCATCCGGTCTCTTATGGCGCCTTTATCATCCAGGTATTGCCGTTCTCGGTGCTGATGTGGCTGCAATCCAGGGGGAAGGTAACCAGGATCATGGCGATTGCCGCCACCGTGCTCGGGATCCTGGCGCTGTTCTTCACCTACTCCAAGGGCAGCTGGATCGCCGGCATGGCCGTGGCGGTGGGCGCCCTGCTGCTGCTGCGCGGCGGCAAGAAGCGGAAATACCTCCTGCCGGTGCTCATGGTTGCTGCCCTTGTGGCCTCGCTGTTGCTGGTCTTCTCACAGCAGGTCATCAGCGAGACCCAGAAACGCGGCGCCGAGAGCGTGGATGTCAGGCTCTCCACCTGGGAGGCGGCGATCGACGGCTTTAAGAGCCGGCCGCTGGCCGGCGTTGGTTTCAAACAGGGCCCGGGGGAGCTGAAGAAATATATCGATTCGTCCTTTTATGCAGGACTCTATCCGGACCAGCCCGTAGACAACCAGTACCTGAGCCTGCTCCTGGAGCAGGGGATTGCGGGATTCCTCCTGTGGATGGCGGCGCTGGCATACATATTAGTGGAAGGCGTCAGGCTGGCGCGCACCCCCGGGCCTGGACGCCCATGGGCGATCGCGGCTCTGGCAAGCGTGGTGGCCATCGGACTCGACAGCGTGACCTTCGAGTCGATGCAGCTGTGGCCTAATTTCGTCTTCTTCTGGCTGGCCGCCGGGATCCTGCATGGCTGGGCCTGGCGCCGCCAGCGCGAGGGCGCCGGATACGGAAATGTCCGATAGCGTTAAACATGACAAATGTAGTGTGGATTGTTGACAATGTTGCAAGTCTGTTGTATAAAGAAAAAAC
This sequence comes from Actinomycetota bacterium, assembly GCA_023382335.1. Taxonomy (GTDB): domain Bacteria; phylum Actinomycetota; class Thermoleophilia; order BMS3ABIN01; family BMS3ABIN01; genus JACRMB01. The sequence goes on along the minus strand of JAMCPM010000008.1, from coordinate 98,818 downwards.
GTTCTGTGACGCTGAATGAGCCGGCTGTCAGTCTCCCCAGTGACTGCAAATCCCAGTTCAGTTCCTGAACCTCCACTCGGGGAAGAAGGTTATTGTGAAGAACTCTCGTGATCTCAAGACACTCGGCCGGCCCGGCGAGCTGTCCGGAGCCTGGAGCTTCTTGCCCTACGAAGAGGGGAACGAGATTCCCCGCAGGGAGATCCAGATCTTGCGCGCCCTCCACGGGCTGATGGTTCCCCTTGTCGACCTCATCACTATCACCGCCGGCATCTTCATCGGATATCTCCTGGTCGATGGCATGGTCAATCGCGGCATGTGGAGCAGCGTTTTCGGTCAGCAGACCGGAATGATCACCAGCTCGGCGCTGTCGGCGGGGTTGGTCACCATCCCGCTATGGCTGCTGGTGTTCGCCTATTACGGCGTCTATCGCCGCGAAGTCACGCGCCTCTCGATCTCGACCTTTGACGAACTGCAGCAGACCGTCGGCGCCCTTGCCGTCGGCGCCTGGCTGGAGATCTCTTACCTGCAGGTGTTCGGCCACGATGCCGTCAACGGCCGTGCCGTCTGGCTGTACGTGGCGCTGACGCTGCTGGTGCTCATCTTCCTTTTACCTTTTGGACGGGCCGTGGCCCGCATCAGCCTGTCGTTTCTCAACCCCTTCCGCACCAGCACCCTCATCGTCGGCTCGGGCGAGGTGGGCCGCAGCCTCATCGGCCGGCTGGCCCGGCACAAGGAATACGGCCTGCGCGTAGTCGGCTTCCTGGACACGGCCATCGTCGACAAGCCCGACGGGGAGGAAGGTGTCGAGCGGGCATCGGTGCAGCTGCTGGGACGCCCTTCGGAGCTGCGGTCGATCATCGAACATTACGGCATCAGCCGCGTCATCATCGCCTTCACCAGGACGCCGCACCCGCTCATCCTGGGAATCATCCATGAATGCCAGGAGATGAGGGTCGACGTCAGCATCGTCCCCAGATTCTTCGAGGCGCTCTCGCCCCATACCGAGATCGAGGATGTCGAAGGCCTGCCGATCCTGAGCCTGCCGCGCTATTCACGCCATCGCTCGCTGGCGAGGATGATAAAGCGCCTGATCGACATCGTGGGAACGATCCTGATCGTCACCATGCTCTCGCCGCTGCTGCTGCTCGTGGCGCTGCTGATCAAGCTCGATTCTGCCGGCCCCGTCTTCTTCAAGCAGGAGAGGATGGGGAAGGACCACAAGAATTTTCTGGTGTACAAATTCCGCTCGATGGATACCGGCGCCCACCGCAAGCAGGAGGAGCTGGCCGGGCAGAACCAGGCCTCGGGGCCGATCTTCAAGATGAAGGAAGACCCCCGCGTCACCAGGGTCGGGCGGGTGATCAGGCGGCTGAGCATCGACGAGCTGCCGCAGCTGATCAACGTCTTCAAGGGACAGATGAGCCTGGTCGGGCCGCGGCCGCTGCCGGTTGAAGAGGCCGAGAGCTGCACCGGCACCGCCGACATGCGCCACCTGGTGCAGCCGGGAATAACCGGCCTCTGGCAGATCCTCGGCCGCAGCGACATCCCCTTCGAGGAGATGGTGCAGCTGGATTACCTCTACGTGACCAACTGGACGCTCAAGGGCGACATCAAGATAATCCTGCGTACGGTACTGGCCATCGTCCGCAAGCGCGGAGCCTACTAGCTCTGCGTCATGAATGACTCATAGCCCAAAAACAGATCCGGGCACAGAGGAATACGCCCGCCTTCCGCACGTCGCCAAAGGGGCGATGATCAATTTCTCCGGTACGATCTCCCGCGCGATGCTGGTGTACGTATACACCTTCGTGCTGGCCCGCATGCTCTCGGCGGATGAGCTCGGCCAGTATTTCCTGATCTTCACCATCATCAATCTCCTCGGCGCCGCGGCCATCGTCGGCCTGGACATGGGCGTCGTCAGATACGTCTCCCTTTATGCCGGCCAGCGGAATTACAATCTGGCAAAGAAATCCCTGCAGACGGCCCTTTTGATCGGAGCTCCTGTGGGCCTGGTGTTCGCCGTGGGCCTTTTCCTGGCGGCCCCGAGGGTGACCGGCATCTTCATGAACGGGAATGCCGGCGCCATCACCCCGCTGCGCCTCTTCGCCATCGCGATACCGCTGATGGTAATCGCGCGCATGTTCAACAGCACGACCCAGGGCATGCACCAGATGCAATACCAGGTCTACAGCCGCGACATCGGCGAGCAGATATTCAAACTGGCGCTGACGCTCGGCGCCTTCGGGCTGGGCCTGGGGCTGATCGGTGTGATCTGGGCCAGCGTCGCCGCGGTGGCCATGGCGGCTGCCCTTTCGCTGTATTTTGCCTGGAAGGTGCTGCTGAGGTATGCGAAGGCGGGTTCGGACGCGGCTCCGGATGCCGGGCAGATCCGTCCCGCCCGGGCCTTATGGCGTTATTCGTACCCCCTGGCGCTGGCAAACGTCGTCGTGGCGGTGCAGTTGCAGACGGACATGCTGCTGCTGGGATATCTGGGCACCACCTCGGACGTTGGTTATTACGGCGTCGCCCTGAAGCTGGCGCTGGTCGGCGCAAAGATACTCTCGGCCTTCGCCATCGTCATGACGCCGATCATCGCCGATCTCTGGAACCGCAAGATGACCGACGACCTGCAGACGCTGTTCAGGGTCATAACCCGCTGGGTGGTCATCCTCAACCTGCCGGTCCTGCTGGTGCTGGTGGTCTTTGCCAATGGCATCATGAAGATCTTTGGCGCCGGTTTCACCGCCGGCAGCGTTGCCCTGATATTGCTGGCGATCGGGCAGATGGTCAATGCCGGCACCGGCACCGCCGGTGTGATGATAATCATGAGCGGCATGTCAAAACTCGAACTGCTCAACGTCGTGGTGACGCTGATCGTCGACGCCGGACTCTGCTTCCTGCTGATACCGCGCTACGGTCTCGTCGGCGCCGCCATCGCCAGCATGTCTTCCATCATGGTGGTCAACATCATGCGGCTGGTCGAGGTATGGCACTTCATGCACATGCATCCGTATGAGAAGAGTTTCCTCAACCCGCTCATAGCCGCCGCCGCCGGCGTGGCGGTCTCGTCGCTCGCCGGATATCTGGTCGTCGGCACCGGAACCCTGGTCCGGGTCGGGATGCTGGCCGCCCTGCTGATCGTCGTCTACATCGCCGTGATGGCCGCTCTCGGCTTTGACGAGAACGACAAGGACCTTTACAGGATGATTCGCAACCGGCTGAGGCCGGCTACCTGATTGCTAACTCGTGTCCCGGCTTCTACACTGAAATAAGGCATCAAGCGGCAGATGAAGCCAAGGAAGAAATGACATCCAGCCAATCCACGCGCGGTTTTGGAACGAACCAGGAAGAATTCAATAATGATCAAGCGAAATCTGAATAAGGTCAAGACTCATGTAAAGCAGTTACCTAAGGGAACTGACCTTATTCGATACTCTGGAAACAGGGTCTCGCATCTAGGGAAGAGGATCACAAAAAGCACGGCGGTCGCATATCCTCAAGCCTTAGCGCTCGAGATCACGAATCAGTGCAACCTGCATTGTGTTACCTGTGCCCGCCAATACCAGTTCGGCAAGGAAATGGATGTCGGCTACATGGACATCGATCTCCTCAAAAAAATCGTGGATCAGGCGTATCCGCACGTCGGTTTTATCAGTCTGACCGGGCTCGGCGAATCCCTGATATACAAAGACCTGCCGGCTGCCTTGAGTTACATCAAGTCAAAGAACCGGGGCATAATTACAGGCCTTTCCACCAACGCCTCGTTGGCAAGGACTGAAAAGATCATCAAGGATATCCGCGGAAACCTGGATATCATCCAGATCTCGATCGATGGCATCGGCGACATTTACAACGAAATCAGGAAAGACGGCAACTACGAATTATTTCTTGAGAACGTCAAGAAGATCGTCGCTGCGACTGAATCATCCAGCACGGACGTTATGTTCAATATCGTGGTGACCAAAGAAAACTATCATCAGGTCTCGGAGATCATCGATCTTGCCCACGACATCGGCGTCAAGTTCGTTAACCTGGCGCCGTTCAACGTTTCTTCAACCAACCACGACATCAGTTACTACGAATTTTTCCAAAGCGGCGAATTCAGCGATTCGTATGCAGATGCTGTGAGCCGGGCGAAGCAATACTCGGATTCAGAGCTGACGTACTGGAGATGCAAGCGGCAGGGCGAGGGCTTTCGTTCGTGCCCGTCTCCGTGGTCCAATTTCTATGTGACCTGGGACGGGTACGTGGTTCCCTGTTGTGTGAAACCATTTCCCAAGGAATTGAATTTCGGGAATCTAAATGACAGTTCCTTGATGGAATGCCTGAATGCAGAAAGTTTCCGGAGCTTTCGGAAAATGTGGTATGAAAACAAAACCCCCGATTTTTGCGGCAAGTGCCAATTCGTGTTCCTGTAGAGGCTAGGGCTGCCTACAGGTACCCGAGGTCCTCGAGCCGTTTGCGGACCTCTTCCTCATCTTCCTCGGAGTAAACCCGTTCGCGGGCGCCGGCGTCTTGCTCGTCATAGCCGGTCGCTTCTTCGCTGCTGGCTTCAACGCCGGACAAAGCTTGCTTCAAAACCTTTCCGTCCCATTCGGCCGACGCCGGCAGCCCCAAAATATTCATGACCGTCGGCGCGACATCGACCATCTCGGCTTCCCCGAGATCCGCCGCCGCGATATGCGGGCCATGCAATATCAGTATCCCCTCGCGCCTATGGGTGCCGGAGTGCGCCAGCTGTTTCCATTCCTCGACGGGCGGGATGATGATCTCGTCACTGGCCAGCTCCTTGGCGGTGCCTATGACCGGGCAGTATGACCAGTCGCGCATATTGACAACCAGATCCGGCATCTCCGACATCAGCGGTCCGCTGAACAGCTCTTCCTTGCGATAGAACCTGGTTACAAGCGGTTCCCCGTCCCTGGGGTCCTTGAGTTTGGAGAGCGCGCTCTCTGCCTGCGCCAGTACTTCCTCCTGCTCTTCCGGGGGAACGGTCCCCATGGGATCGCGGCCCTTGACGTTCAGGAACAGGCAGCCGAAGCCGCCGATGGCGCAGATCTTCGTCCGGCTCCAGTCGATGTCGGCGATCAGAACGTCCACATATGAGCGCCAACGGCCATCCGAAACGCCCTTGCCCAGGTATTTCTTGATCTTGTGCTTGGTGTCCGCGGTCAGATGAGCTCCAAGCTTCCGGGCAAGATATTTTCGCGGCTTGACCTTCGCATCCGTGGAATGGAAGCTCAGCAGGCCGGCCTCCGCCAGCACCCGGTTGAGGCAGACATGCCCGCGCAGCTCGCCGAAGCCGTGATCGGACATGATCACAAGGTTTCCCTGTGAGGCCCAACCGTCCTCGCCGAACTGCCTGTCGATGGTCTCGTAACATTCAAAAAGCGCATCGGCCCTGAGGCGCACCTCATCGGAGACCTCCTCGCCGTTCATCACCTTCTCCGCGTCCAGCCAGAGCGTGTGCTGAAAAATATCGGTGGATCTGATCACCGCCGCGAAGAGGTCCCAGTCTTCCCGTTGCAACAGGTAGTTGACGGTCCTGATCTCCATGTCCAGGTAGGCTTTCGCCTGGCGGATCCATTCCCGTACCGGATCCTTGTGATGATTGACCAGATACCGGGCTTCGTTATCGAAGTTGATCTTGAAATCCGGGACTGCCGCCATCAGCTTTTCCTTCTCCTCGAGAGGATAGATAGCCTTGTCGTTGAAACTTGGCGAATCCAGGCCGGAAATGAGGATGCCGTTGACTTCGGAAGCGGGGTAGGTGACCGGCACGTTGTAGATGCAAACCCTCTTGTCCTTGCCGCTGGCCAGTGACCAGATGGAAGAGCCGCGGAGGTTGCCGCCGTTCATGGGCTCGAGCTGATAGCTGCCGGTCCGGAACCTGAAGAGGTCGGCGGCGCCGTTCTTTCCGGGGTTTGTACCCGTATGAAAAGCCGACCATGCGGGCCATGTGACCGGAGGGGCGGTCGAAAGCAGGGTGGCGCGGCTTCCCTGCCGCATCAGCCGCGAAAGATTTGGGAGGCGGCCAAGCCCGGTAAGGTAATCTATTACCGTGAAAGTGCCGCCATCCAGGCCGATGACCGTGACTTTAGACATCGCCGGGTTCTTCTTTCGGAGTGTTCGTGAGAACATGATTACAGGTCATATTCTGAGTATAACATCATGATTCAAAGCGTATACCTGACTTCTCTTGTCAACAAATATCATCTGACAGGACAAAATATTCATTGACCGATCAGCGCCTCAGGTATATAATTACTCCCCAATATTACTGTATTTGTAGGATTTCAGCGATGCGGTCCCCAGCCACACGGCTATATAAGGGTAAGGGTGTGGGTCCTTTGTCCAAGGTTTGCATCATAGGCATCGACGGCGGCACTTACGACGTCATCGATTACCTGGTGAAGAAGGGGCGCCTGCCCAACTTCTCCTCGATGATGCAGAACGGCAGCCGCGCGACCCTTTACTCGACGACCCCCGCGCTTACGCCGGCCGCCTGGACGACCTTTTATACCGGCACGAATCCCGGCAGCCACGGCGCCATCGAATTCTTCAAGAAGAAACCCGGCGCTTACTCACTGACGCCCGTGAACGGAGGCATGGTCCAGGGGCTTCCGATCTGGACACAGGCCAGCCGCCAGGGCAAGCGCGTCTGCGTCTACAACGTGCCCATGACTTATCCCGCCGCCGAGGTAAACGGCATCCTGATTTCGGGAATGGACGCGCCCAAGTTCGACGATAAGGCTGTCTATCCCGACAGCTTCATGGAGCCTCTGCTCGAGGCCATCCCGGATTTCGACATCGAGCCGACCACCAACGTTCCCCGCCTGGTTAATCGCAGCGCCGACCCGGTCAACCGCTACATCGCCGAGCTGAGAAAATATCTGGATCTTCAGATACGAACCATCCGTTATCTGACCGGACTGGAAGAGTGGGACCTTTTCGTGGGCGTCTTCAGGTCGCCGGACGCCTTCTCGCACGCCTTCTGGCGCGAGGTCGAAAAGGTCATGCATGAACCCGCGGCCGTTTCCGCGGAAGAAGTGCTCAAGGCCGAAGCGGTCTTTTCCTGCTACGAGGCCATCGACAGCGAGATCGGGGACATCAGCGACACATGGAAGGACCACAATCTGGTGATGATGTCCGATCACGGTTTCGGCAGCCTGCACAAGGAGGTCTGCCTCAACCGGGTCCTGGCCAAGGCCGGTCTCCTGGCCTTCCGGAAAAAGACCCTGAAACACAGGATCAAGGAGCGCGTGCTAGGGTCGGCGCTGCTCGTTCCGCCCCGTGCCCGCAGCCTTATCAAGCGCTTTCTTCGTATCAATCGCCAGGCTGTGTTCATGGATCTTTACATCGAGGACATCGACTGGGAGCTCACCAGTGTCTACGCCCTGAGCCAGTTCGGCACCCTGTACATGAACGACCGGAACGGGAATCCCAACGGGACCGTGGCCGAGGGGCGCGCCTGGGAGGAAGTGATCGCCGAGACCGAGAAGGTCATGATGAGTCTTGTGGATCCCGAGGACGGCCTGCCGGTCGTCAATGAATTCCATCGGTGCGAGGAGCTCTTCAGCGGCGGCCTGTCCCACGAGATGCCGGCGGCCGTGGTCGTCATGCGCAACGGCTCCTACCGGGGCGTGTTCGGCACCTGCGCCGAGCTTTCGGCCAAACCGGTGATCCGGACCCCCTATCCTGATTGGGGGATTCTGGCGCCGACGGGTTGCCACCGCCGAGAAGGCATGTTGCTGCTGCACGGAAAAGACGTGACCGGCGAGGATCAGGAACCCGCGAACATGGTGGACGTCGCCCCGACCGTGCTGCGTCTGATGCATCTGCCGGTTCCCTCACAGTATGAGGGCGAGGCCCTCGGTTCGGTTATTGGAGCGGGGGAGCCCGCGCCGGATTCCCGGGAAGCCGAGCCTGGGCAGGACGAGGCCGCATCGCTTCAACGCGCGGCCTATTCCTATTCCGATGATGATGAAGAGGAGATCCGCAAGCGTCTCGCGGATCTGGGCTATATCTAAAGCCGGATACCCCGGGCTGCGTGGCGTCCCCATCGCCGCCGCCATCGGGGATTCCACCCGTTTTTGCGTTACCGGCAGCTTTGACTAACCCCCCAGCGCCCTCTACAATCATTTAAGAGTAATGTGGTGCAAATTACATATTTTTGTGGGAGTGGGGTAGGAAATAGATGACAGGCACAGGCGCGAGCCGGCGAATAGCGGTGATCGGCCTTGACGGGACGCCCTTCAGCTTTCTGCAGAGGGAAATAGGGGCGGGAAATCTTCCCAACATGGCCGGACTTTTTGCTCGGGGACGGTTCGGACCTATGGAGACGGAAATACCCACGGTGTCCTCAGCGGCGTGGGCGTCGTTCATGACCGGCAAGAATCCGGGTGAGCACGGGATCTACGGCTTCACCGACCGCAAACCCGGCACCTATGAGCTATATTTTCCCAATTACAGCACCCTGAAGGCCGAACCGGTGTGGGAACGCCTGGGCCGTCAGGGCAAACGCTGTTGCGTTATCAACGTCCCCTCGACCTATCCGGCGCGCCCTCTGAACGGCATCCTCGTCTCCGGATTCGTGGCGCCGAATCTGCAGCGCGCTGTCTATCCGGCCGAGGCCTATGAGTATCTGCGGAAGGCCGGTTACCGCATCGACGTCGATGCTTCGCTGGGCCGGGAATCCATCGACGCCCTGCTGGAAGATCTGCATCTGACCCTGGACAGGCGCCAGGAGGCTTTCCTGCATTTTCAGGCTCAGGAGGATTGGGATCTGTTCGCCCCCGTCTTCACCGGAACCGACCGCCTGCATCATTTCCTCTGGCGGAGGTACGAAGAAGGAGACCCGACCTACGCGCCCGAGTTTGTCCGGTTCTATCAGAGGCTGGATGAAAAAGTGGGCGAGCTGGTCGAGGCGCTAAGACCCGGCACCGATCTTTTCATGCTATCCGATCATGGATTCTGTTCTATCAAGAAAGAGATTTATCTCAACAAGCTGCTGCGCGACCGGGGCCTGTTGGAGTTCACCGTCGAGGACCCCGTCACGATCGCCGACATAGATCCGTCGCGCACAAAAGCCTATTGTCTCGATCCCGGCCGTGTATATCTGAACCTGGCCGGAAGGGAGCCTGGCGGCATCGTCAAACCGGAGGATGCCGGCCGCATACTCGACGAGCTCACCGGGATGCTGCTCGGCCTGAAGGACCCCGACAGCGGCGAGGCCATGGTCGAGAGAGTGGCGCGGGCGGAGGAGCTCTACCATGGGCCTGCGGCCGGCACCGCTCCCGACCTGGTGGCGGTTCCCAACCGCGGCTTTGATTTCAAGGGCTCGATGAGAAGCCCCGGGTGGATCGGCCGCGGCCACCTGGAAGGGATGCACACTTACGATGACGCTTTCTTTTTCACCACCGCCGACGGGCATTCGCCGCCGGCACACATCCGCGACGTAGTCGCCTTTATGCTGGAAGCAGCAGGTGTAAGGGAATGACGACAGAGGAAGGCCCGGGAGCGCCCGCCGCGGCCGCACCCGATGATAATCTGCCGCCGTATTTCCTGCCGCACCTTGCCAAGGGCGCGATGATAAATTTTTCCGGCGCCCTGGTGCGCATGGTCCTGGCTTTCGCCTACACCCTGCTGCTGGCGCGGATGCTCGAGGTCGACGAACTGGGGAAGTTCTTCCTCATGTTCACCGTCGTCCAGATCCTCAGCTCCGCGGCGCTGCTCGGCCTGGACTACGGCGTCGTCAGGTTCGTGTCCATCTTCCTGGGGGAGGGCAAGATCGACCTCGCCCGCCGGGCTCTTTACGCCGGCCTGCGGATAGGCCTGCCCGCCGCCTGCCTGATCTCCGCGGTCTTTTCCATCTTCTCCGCGGAGATCGCTCACCGGTTCATGAGCGACAGCCCCGCGGCGGTGACCGCCCTGAGGGTCTTCGCGCTGACGTTTCCCTTCTGGGTCGCCGCCGGGCTTGCCAATGCCGCGACCCAGGGAATGCACCTGATGCGCTACCAGGTCTATAGCCGCGACATCGGCGAACAGGTGGCCAGGGTGGCGTTCACCGCCGCGGTACTGGTCCTGGGGATGGGCCTCGTGGGCGTGGTGTGGGCAAACCTTGCCTCGATCATCATCGCCGCCTCTCTCTCCGTCGGGTTTGCGCTGATGAAATTCCCGCGCTCGCCTAAACCGGCAAAGGCCAGCCAGTGGCCCACCCGGCGGATGATGGCATATTCTCTGCCGCTGGCCTTCTCGAACATCATGGTCATGATCCTGATCTGGGTCGACCTGCTTCTGCTCGGCATGCTCGGCTCGGCGTCGGACGCGGGACTCTATGGCGTCGCCCTCAAGGTGGTCGCGGCCAGTTCGGTGATGCTCATCGCGTTTTCCACCATGTTCATGCCGGTCATCTCGGATCTCTGCAACCGCGGCAGGATGACCGAGCTCATGGGCCTCTACAAAACAGTCAACCGCTGGATCTTTGCCTGCAGCTATCCCATCTTTCTGATACTGACGATCTTCGCCGCATCGATCCTGAGCTTCTTCGGCAGCCAGTTCAAAGCCGGCGGCGGCGCCCTGATCCTGCTGGCGATCAGCCTGCTGATCAATTCTTCCATGTCTCCCGCCGGCCTGCTGGTGCTGATGTCGGGGCGCAGCCGCCTGGAAGTGCTCAACATGTCGATCTCGCTGGCCGTCGACGTGGCAGCCTGTTTTCTGCTGATCCCCGCGCACGGCATCATGGGGGCCGCGATCGCCAACGTGGCCGCTACCGCCTGCCTGAACGTCCTGCGGACCGGCGAGGTCTGGTTCCTGATGAAGATGCATGCCTTTGACCGCAAGTATCTCAAACCGCTGTTCGCGGGGGCGGCCGGCGCCGCGCTGGTGCTGATCTCATCGAGGTTCGTGCCGGAGGGCGGCAGGCTGGTCTCGATAACCCTGGCCGTGGGCCTGGTTGTAGCCTATCTGCTGTTGATGCTGCTGATGGGCCTTAGCGAACAGGATACCGCCGTGCTTCGCCTGATCAAGAAAAGGATCCTCGGAGCCGAGGCGGCGTGACAGCGATGAAGTCTTTCCTTAAAAAGAACGTGACCGGCGCCGGGGCCGGCGGCGGCAGCATGGCTGACCGCAGGCACTGGTTCGCCGCCGTGGTGCTGGCCTCCGTCCTGGTGTTAGTGGCAAATTCACATCTGTATCCGGACACGGCGACCGATCTGGCCCTGCGCCTGGGGCCGTTTCGCATCAGCCCGCTGAGCGCCGTCTTCGCGCTCACGGCGCCCCAGATCGCGCTCTACTGCCTGTGGAACATGAAGCGGGTCAGGCTCGGCGTCACCGACCTGTTCCTGGTGGCGGCCATCACCTACATCGTCATCAGGGGAGTGGCCGTTCAGATGGGGGTATCCATCAACGGCGTCGGCCTGGTCGTGATCTTCGGCGCCCACGTGCTGCTGATATATTATGGCGCCGCGATCCTGGGGCAGAGCCTCAAGGTGCAGAAGGTGGTGTTCGTGACTCTCACGGCGCTGGTGGTGCTGGCGTCGGTTTATGCGCTGGTCGAATTCGCATTCGGACGCAATCTGATTTACGGCAGCATTATCAAGAAGAGCCTGGTTCCCCCCGAGGGGCGCGGATATCACCGCGCCGGTTCGCTGCTGGGACACCCGCTGGCGCTGGGCATGTTCATAATCCAGGCGGTGCCGTTCACCGCTTTCCTCCTGGCGAGCTCCAGGACGAGGAAATGGAAGCTGATCTACGGGGGCGTGATCGTCGTCACCATGATGGCCCTGGAGGTTACCTTTGACAAGGGCCCCTGGGCGTATGCGGCCATCGTCGGCTTCCTGGCCGTGCTCTGGTTCTTCCGCTACGTCCCGTCATCGCGGCGGATGATGTCGATCCTGCTTCTGGTCCTGGCGGTATCCCTGACTCTTTTGACCATCGCTTTCTCCTCGCGCCTTTACGACAGCACCCTGTCCAGGGGCCGCATCGGGCAGAGCGTCAGCCCGCGCGAATACATGTGGTCGCGCGCGCCCGTGGTTTTCAGGCAGTTCCCCATTTTCGGGGTGGGCATGTATCAGGGAGGCCCCATAGTATCCGACGTCCCGCCGGTCATCACCGGCGACCTCAAACCGATCGCGATCGACAACCTTTATCTGTCGGTGCTGGTGGAACAGGGCCTGGCCGGATTCATTCTTCTGGGAACCGCCCTGGTGCTGATCGGCAGGCAGTTCTGGAAGCTGCTGCGCAACCGCAGCAGCCTGGTTCGATGGGCGGTGCCGCCGGTCGTCTGCATGGTCCTGACGCTCATGGGCGGATTTTCAATGGATACTCTCTGGATGTGGCCCGCCATGGTCGTCTTCTGGCTCAGTGCAGGTTTATTGAGGGCGCTGGTTGAAATGGACCGGAGAAAAGATCCTCCAAAGGAAACAGTGGTCTATGGGTGAAAATTCTGAGATCCCGGGAAGCGGCGGCATGGCGGGAGCGAAGGCCGTCGATTCGATAACATTTCTTCCCCGTCTCGCCAAGGGGGCGCTGATCAATCTTTCAGGAGCCGCCGGGCGCACGGTGCTGCTCTATGCCTACACCTTGCTGCTGGCGCGCATGCTTTCCGTCGACGACCTGGGGGAATATTTCCTCCTGTTCACGATCATCAACATCGTCGGCCTGGTCTCCACGATCGGCCTCGACGTCGGTGTGGTGCGCTTTGTCTCCATCTATTCCGGCGAGGGCAAGCCGGGGCTGGCCCGCAGGGTGCTGCAGATAGCCCTCTTCATCGGTGTCCCCATCGGAGCGCTGACTGCCGTGGCGCTGTTCTTCCTGGCGCCGGCGCTCCGCGACGCCTTCTTCAGCAATAGCGATACCGCCGTGGCGGGAATCAGGATATTCGCCATATCGATTCCTTTCTGGGTCGGCGCCAGGATGTACAACGGCGTCACCCAGGGGATGCACCGGATGCAGTACCAGGTGTTCAGCCGGGATTTCGGCGAGCAGTCTTCCAAGCTCCTGCTCTCGATCGTAGCCATCCTGGCCGGCGCCGGCCTCGCCGGCGTGGTCTGGGCCAATGACGCCTCGGTCCTCATCGCCACGGTGCTCTCCATGTATTTTGCCTCAAAAGTCCTGCCGCGATCGCTCAGCCGCTCCCAGCCGGTGCGCGAGCCGGCGCGCAAGCTCGTCGCCTATTCGGCGCCTCTGGCGATATCGTACGCCCTGGGAATGATCCTGCTGTGGGCCGATCTTCTGGCGATGGGCTATTTCCGCACCACGACCGAGGTGGGCCTCTACGGCGCCGCTCTCAGGGTGGGCGTAGCCACCTCGACGCTGGTCCTGGCCTTTGGCACCGTGTTCTCGCCGGTGATCTCGGACCTTTACAACAAGAACAACATGGAAGCCCTGCTCTCCCTGCTGAAGACGGTTACGCGCTGGATGTTCATCTGCAGCCTTCCCATCTTTCTCCTGCTGCTGATATTCCCGGAACCGATCCTGAGACTTTTCGGCGCTGATTTTGCCCAGAGCGGACATGTCCTGATGGTGCTGGCGGTCGGGCAGATGTTCAATGCCGCGGCCGGCTCCGCCGGATTCATCGTGGTCATGTCCGGCCGCTCCAAACTCGAGATGCTTAACGTCTGTGTGGCGCTGATCGTCGAGGTGGCCCTCTGCGTGACCCTGATCCCCCCCTATGGAGCCATGGGGGCGGCTATCGCCAATACCATGGCCTTCGTGACTGTCAACCTAATGCGCTCAGCCGAGCTCTGGGGTATCATGCGGATACATGCCTATGACCGCGAGTTCTTCAAACCGCTGTTCGCGGGCTGCCTGAGCGCTGCCGTAGTCTATGCCATCATCACGGTATTGAACTGGGATTCCGGACTGCTGAAACTGGTATTGATGGCTTCGCTGATGGTGGCGCTCTACGTGCTGTTCATGGTGCTGATGGGCCTCGATAAAAAGGACAAGGCTGTCCTGCAGATGGTGAAGGACAGGCTGGCGCGGGCATCGGTGTAGTATTTTGAAGCGTTTTCCCGAAAAAAAACTATTCATGGCGGCCCTGGCCTCACTGATACTGCTGCTGGCCGTCACTCTTCTTTACCCGGACACCCTGATCGGCAGCGCTATCGTTTTCGCCGGCGCGCGCATCAGTCCCCTTGGCGTCGGTTTCGCGCTCTGCGCTCCCGCCGTGATCGCCTATTTCTGGCAGCAGCGGGCCAGCCTTGATTTCCAGCCTCTCGATCTCTTCATCGTCGGTTTGCTTTCCTATATCACGGTGCGCGGAGCCGTGGCGGCCAGCACGGCCAACGGCATCTTCCTGGTGCTGGCCTACGCCGCTTACGCCCTCGTGAATTATTATGGCATGGCGGTTTTGGGCCAGAGGCGCGCAGCCGTAAGAGTGGTCTTCATCTCGCTGGCGGTGATAGGGCTGATCATTTCCATCTATGCCATCATCGAGTTCATCGCCGGCCGGAATCTGCTGTTCGAAGGCCTGATCGGTGACAAGGTGACCTTCCGGGCCAACAGCCTCCATCGCACCGCGTCCACCCTGGGAGGTCCGGGCATCCTGGGGACCGCCATCGTTCAGATCGCTCCCTTCATGGTCTTCTTCTTCATGAGGGCCGCCGGCGCCGGCCGCAAGTTCATGTGGGGGGCAGTGATCGCCGCGGCCCTGGCGGCGCTGTGGGTTTCATATTCAAAGATCAGCATCGCGACCGCGGGGCTGCTCACCGTGGGGCTGTTTTTCTGGACCTTCAGGCGCCGGGCGATGCCGCAACTGAGGAACCTTTCCATACTGCTGATAGTTGCTATTGTGGTAATTGCTGCTATGGTTGCGGTATATTCAGATAATGCACGTTACAATCTTGTCTCAACCGAACGGACAGACGAGAGTGTCAACCTGAGATGGTATCTGTGGGAGCAGGCTCCCGGCATCCTGGCCGAGCATCCCTTGCTGGGGACAGGGCTGTGGCAGGGCGATCCGGGAGTGGGGCAGGGCGGTCCGGGACTGGGGCAATCACGGTACACAGTTGACAACCAGTACCTGATAACTCTGATAGAGGAGGGGCTGGTCGGGACCGTGACTCTGGCGGGGACCTTTTTCCTGTTGGGGAAACAGACCTGGAGATCGCTGGGCAGCGGCGATGAGATGCATGCCTGGATAATACCGATCGCGGTGAGCATGGGCGCCGTCCTGCTGATCGGCGTGACCAGCAATCCGCTCTTTGTCTGGCCGAACATGGTGCTATTCTGGCTGGAGGCCGGATTGATCAGGGCGATCGTCGAAAGACGCGCCGCTTCCAGACCGTTAACAGTTCCGGACGGCAACAAGGGCTGATTATGGCTACGGAAAACCAACATAACCCCAATCACAGGAATCTGACCGTCGGCGGTCCGGAATGGCGGCTGCTGGTGCTGACCGCCGGCCTGGAGCTCGACGAGGCGCGCAAGGCCGAGCTCGACCGGATCCTCCTCGGGCCCATCAACTGGGACCTGCTTTTTTACCACGCCTCTTTCCACGGAACCACGGGTCTCATCTACAGGCATCTAAAGGCTATGGACGGCGGTGCGCCAGTCGAGCCCGCGATCATGGAGCGATTGAGGAAGACCTATCTGATGACCGCGGCCCTGGGCATGCGGCAGATGTCATATTTCAAGACCGTGGCCGAAGCGCTGGAGGAGTCGGGCGTCGACGTCATCGCGCTTAAGGGAGTGGTTCTGGCTGAAAGCGTTTACGGAGACCTGGGGCTGCGGCCGTTCGCCGACGTAGACGTGCTGGTAAAGGAAAAAAATTGGCCACAAATAACAAACGTGTTAAAAGAATACAAATATGAATCGGGGGCGGAGGAATATGCCAAGCTGCCGCCGAAGCTAACAAAATACGACACGCAGGCTCACATCCAGTACATGCTGGGTGGAACCTGCCTGGAGCTGCAGTTCGATCTACTGACGCTCGGCATCGCCATGCGCGACATCGATGGCGTCTGGGCGCGCGCCCGCCGGTCGGGTCCGTCCGGAAGCAACGTGCTCGTCCTGAGCCCTGAGGACCAGCTGCTGCATCTCACGGTTCACGCCAACCGGCATGGATGCATGCAGTTAAAGTGGCTGGTGGATATTGCCGAGACCCTACGCCAAAGTGATGACCTGGACTGGGAGCTG
Organism: Actinomycetota bacterium; assembly: GCA_023382335.1. Taxonomy (GTDB): domain Bacteria; phylum Actinomycetota; class Thermoleophilia; order BMS3ABIN01; family BMS3ABIN01; genus JACRMB01. Next base: position 82,678 of record JAMCPM010000008.1, on the reverse strand, counting down.
ATAAAAGAGATTGCCACAAGGGAGAACATCCTGACCAGCGTCTATTCGACTCTGACCCATATCGAGCGGCTGTTCGGCCGCCGGCTGGTAAGTCCGGACATCATGGCCGGGCTCAAGCCGCGCGGTTATCAGCTGGCGCTGTGGAACGCCGTCTGGCCGCGCAAACAGCTGGACGGGTTCACCGGCAGGAACGAGGATTCCATCTGCTTTTATTTTTACAAGCCTTTCAGCGGCTGGAATCTCATCAATTTCGCAGTCATGGGCAGGCTGGCGGACAAGCTGGCTTATCAGACGCGATGGATCGTGCCTTCACTGTCCTGGATGTCGGAGACGTACCATGAGCAAAACAGGCTGGCGCTGCTGAAATACTACCCGATCCGGCTCAGGGAAAGCAGATCGAGGAAAAAAACGGGGCAGAACATGGGTAATTGACTCAAGAAAAGTGCCGGAAAAGTATGGAAGTGAAGTTGTTTCAAGGTAGAATATTTAATAATGATATGAAAGATAGGAATTTGGAGTTTTAATGGATTTGTCAGAAGTCATAGGAGTAATAAATAAGTGGAAATGGCTGGTATTGCCCGTGATCATCCTGGTCACCGGGTATGCCCTGGTCACTGGGTTGCGGACGCCAAAGAGCTACACCTCTGAATCCGAGGTTGTTGTGGGCCTGTCGCAGGTGGCGACGGGCAGCTCGAGCGGCATCAGCCTGCTGTCGAGTGGAGACCGCCTCGGAGCGACCTACGGTGAGATGCTGACCAGCGAGCCGGTTCTGACCAAGGCGCTGGCAAAAGCGAACCTTGACTGGAACCCGAACACACTGAGCGGCATGGTCAGTTTCAATCAGCCGAAAAACACAACCGTCATGCAGATAGACGTCGTTGATTCGGACCCCAACCGCGCGATCCTCTTGTCGAATGCGATGGCCAACTCTCTGGTGGAATACATCAAGGAGGTCGGTCAGAGCAACGTCGATCACAGCAAGGCCGCGGTGAACGACGAGCTTGCTTCCATCGAGAGCGACATGAACAAGCTCTCGGCCTCGGGCGTCGCATCTGATGACCCCCGGTTCAAGGCCCTGATCGACCGCCGTACTTCGGTGCAGACGAAATATGTGTCGATTCTCGACCAGACGGTCAACACCGGCGACATCCGCGTCGCCGACGCCGCGTCTTCAGCGTCGTCAGTGGGCACGTCCACTGCCTTTCGGGTCGGCATCGGTTTTGTCATCAGCCTCATATTCGGCATCGTTCTCGCCTTCATCGCCGAAGCCGTTGTGAAAGCAATGGGCGTCAGCAGTCAGAAGGAACAGGAAGAACGCGCCGGCAAACAGGAGATATATAAACCGAACCAGCAGGAAGGCTAGGCTGCCGGCTCCTTTTTAGCCGCTTAAAAAAGAGCGGTAGGCTGAGACGGTCTTCTCAGCGGTGTTTTTCCAGGAGAAGAGCGCCGCCCGGCGTTTTCCCGATTCCACAAGCCTGCTTTGAGCCGCGGGGTCGGTGAGCACCTGGGAGATCTTTTCGGCGATTCCTTCGACGTCGTAGGGATCGAAATAGAGGGCCGCATCCTCGAGAGTTTCCGGGATGCAGGGCGACGTCGAGGCGATAACGGGAATGCCGGAGTCCATCGCCTCCAGGGGCGGGAAGCCGAAGCCCTCACAGAAAGAGGGAAAGACGAACAGGGAAGCGTTCTCGTACAGGGCGGCCAGAAGGGAATCGGAAACGCGGCCGGTGAGAAACACGTCTTGCGATAATCCCTTTTCCCTGATCAGTGAAGCCAGGCGCTCGTGATCATGGCCGGGGGGGCCGGCGATCACGAGTTTGTATCCGCTGAGGCGGCCGGAGCGTAAGAGCAGATCGAAAGCCTCGATCAGGGCGGGAAAGTTTTTGGTAGGTTCGGTGGAGCTTACCGAGAGGATGTAGGGATGGTACCGGGCTATGGATGCAGAATCGGCCGGCGTTGAGGTGCGATGGGTGAGCCCGAGGTAGATTACCTCGATGTTGCCGGCATCGGCCCCAAGGAGCTCGACGATTTCGTCCCTGGCGGAATTGGAGTCGGCTATGATCCTGCCGGCGTGCCGCGCGGCGAAGCGGAACGAAAGGCGCGCGTAAGACATCCAGAGACGGTCGCGGCCTTTGGGATTGGTGATGAAATGGGCGTCATGGATCGAACAGATCTGCGGCGTCCTGGCGACTGGAGAGATGACGTTGGCGGGCATGTGCAGGAGGTCGAGCCGCAGCCGGCGCGCCTTGACGGGAAGCAGCACTGTCAGCCAGGCGAGCTCCAGTACGAGATTTCCCAGCTTGGTGAGGATGTTTTTGCGTGGGAGGGGATGCGGGGCGCGCAGGGGGACGAACTCGAAATCGTCCGCTCCCAGATCGTTCAGCGCCCGAAAAAGGTTTTTGGCATAAACACTGGTTCCCGATTGTGACCGGTCGAGGATGGAAAGGTCGAATCCCACCCTGTATCGCGGGGTTGACGCAGATTTTGCAGAATTTTTGGATTCCAAGGCTATTAGTTCACAGATGGGCTAGGCAGTGAGGATATTACCTTAGCACGGTTGACATGAGTATGGAAAAGACAGATTCTCTCCCCGGATGGCGCGGGGGCGCGGTCCTGACCCGGTTGGCGCTCGGGTTGTTATGCGGCTGGGTATTGATACAACTGATCAACCGCAGCTGGCTGGTCGCGCTGCTGCTGATTTTAACACTGGCGGTTCTGCTTCTCGACCTGAGCGGCTACCGCGCCTGGGTGCTGCTGATGGCCGCCACCCTTGTCAGCGGTTTCAAGTACAACGTGACCGGGCTGAACATCCGCATCGACCAGTTGATGCTGATCTTCCTCATCATCGGCTGGCTGCCCGCCGTGCTCTCGGGCAAATTCAAGCTTCAAAAGGTGCCGCTGCTGATACCGGCCCTGCTGTATATCGGCATCAACTTTTTCTCCTCGGCGCTTTTCTCTTTCGACAAGTCAGGCAGCTACCAGGGCTCTGTGCTGCTGATGCTCTATGTTCTCATGTATGTGATGACAGTGACCGTCCTGCAGGACCATCCGGGCAAGATGAAGAGCGCGGTCAAGGTCATGCTGGGGCTGGGAGTGGCTCAGGCCATCTATGCGCTGGTCGCATTTGCGGGCAGCAAGGGCGGCATGGACCTGGGCGGCATATCGCCCGGCCACGTCGAGTCGGTCCTTAGCCTGCAGGGAGGCTTCGAGGAACCGAACCTCCTGGGGGCCTTCGCGGCCGCCATGGCGATCATGTTCCTGGCCCTGCTCACCGGCAAGCAGAAGAGTATCTCGTCGATGAAACTGGCGGCGGGAACCGGCATCATGCTCCTCGTCATGATCCTCACATTTACCAGGGCCGCCTGGATCGCATTCGCCATCGGCCTCCTGCTGCTCGTCTTCCTCCAGAAACCATCGAGAAATATCTTCAACCCCCGCGCGGCCGGCGTGGTCCTGGCGATACTTGCTTCCCTTGTTATTTTGGCGCTGCCGCTGGCGAACTCACTCGAGGCCAACCAGGTGTCACAGCGATTCGATAACCTGCTGAACTTCAGCGAGGGCTCGGGAGAGGGCAGGGTCGCGACGCAGCAGCTGGCTATCGAGAGGTGGAAGAACGCCTACCTGTTGGGCGAAGGCACGCTTTCGATGACGTCCCCGGACGTGTACTCGTCGATCGATGCGCGATGGCTGTATAGCTCAGTCATCCAGTCGCTCCACGATACCGGCCTGGTCGGTGTCGCCATCCTTGCCTGGTTCCAGATAGGGGTGGTGGTCATCGTGGCCAAGGCTGCCAGAAAGACAAAGGATCCGTTTTACCGGGCGGTGCTTGCGGGCTTCTTTGCCAGCAATGTCGCCCTGATGGTCTCATCGCAGGCGTCTTCTTTCCTCTGGCTGGGATTCCCCTGGATATTCGCCGGCCTCGCGGTCGCGGTAGCCAGCGTCGCCTCGTCCGAGGCTTCTCATCAGAAGGCTGCCGGCGCAGCCTGATGATGGCGAAGAGTAAAGTCCTGTTAGTACATTCCTCTGCCGGACTCTACGGCGCCGACAGGTGCCTGGTGGCGATCGCCCGGGAACTGGTGGGCCGGGGCACGACCGTGCATGTGGCGGTTCCTGAAGACGGCGCCCTGGTCGGCATGCTCGCTTCGGCAGGCGCACGCGTGCATCTGCTCGATACTGTTGTCTTCCGCCGTGAGATGATGTCGCTGAGGGGCATGGTCGGCATGGTCCTGCGCGCGCCCGTGTCCGTCTTGCGCCTCGCCAGATTGATCCGCCGCGAAAAAATCGGGCTTGTTCATACCAATACCGGCGTTACCGTCGGCGGAGCGCTGGCCGCCAGGCTGTGCCGGGTGCCACATGTCTGGCACTTCCGCGATATACTAACCGAGTTCAAGCGATATCTGCGATTCTACGAACCGTTCGTCGACCTCTTTTCGACCAGGATAATATTTATCACTGTGGCGGTCCGGGACCATTTTTCTTCAGAAGGCATCAAGCGCAAGGGTGTGGTCATTTACGACGGCATCCCCGTACAGGATTTTCAAGACACGGCGCCGGAAGCGCCCATCCCGCCGCTGGTCGTGACCACGGTCGGCCGGCTGGCCCCATACAAGGGCCAGGATTATCTGATACGGGCCCTGGCCAAGGCGGCCGGGGAAGGCCTGGAACTCGAGGCATATGTGGTCGGAGACGTTTACGGCGACCGGCATGCCTTCCGCATGGAATTGATGGCGCTGGCCGATGAGCAGGGAATCGGCGGCCGGGTGCATTTCGAAGGATTCCAGGAGCAGGTGCAGCCCTATCTGGAAAAGTGCAACATCTTCGTTATGCCCTCGACGCGGCCGGAGCCGCTGGGCATCGTCATACTCGAGGCCATGGCCGCGGGCCGGGCGGTCATTTCCACCGACGGCGGCGGCGCTGTTGAAATCCTTGAGGACGGGGTGACCGGCGTGCTGGTGCCCTCCGGAAACAGCGACAAGATGGCGGCTGCTATCACGGATCTGGCCAAAAATGACGAGAAGAGGCTGGGCATCGCCAGGCGCGGCAAAGAAGTGGCGCTGGCGGATTACTCCGAGGAGAAGATGGCGGCATCGGTCGCCGATCTGTTTGAGGAAGTCATCAACGTGAGCAACCAATGAAAATAGCGATGCTGGGAACACGGGGAATACCGGGCGGCTACAGCGGCTTCGAGACCGCCGTCGAGGAGCTGAGCAAACGGCTCGTCGAGCGCGGCCACGAGGTCGTGGTGTATTGCCGCACCCACATGATCAAATATGAAGACGACACTTATCTGGGCGTCAAGCTGGTTAAGCTGCCCACGATCACCAACAAGCATCTGGACACCTTTGCCCATACCTGCCTGAGCACTTTTCACATGCTGGCCAAGAACAGATGCGACGTCGCGCTATATTTCATCGCCGGCAACAGCCCCTTTTCGTTTCTGCCGCGCCTGGCGGGAATTCCCACAGCGATAAACGTCGACGGCATGGATTCCCGGAGGGCGAAGTGGAGCCCGGTCGCCAAGGCATATCTGAGGTTTGCCGAAAGGCTGGCGCCGCTTGCCGCCAACGAAGTCATCGCCGATTCCAAGGTGATCCAGCAATATTACCGGGACCGGTTCAGGGCCGAGAGCGTCTTCATCCCTTATGGCGCCGAGATGGCGGAGGTTCCGGGGAGCGAGTGGCTGGACAGGTTCAGCCTCCAAACGCGGGAATACATCCTCTTTGTGGGACGGCTCGTGCCTGAAAATCGCGCGCACGTGCTCGTCGAGGCCTACAACGGCGTCAAAACCGGCAAGAAACTCGTCATCGTCGGTGACGCCTCGTACGCAGACGAATACATCGAGAAGCTAAGGACAGCCGCGGGGCCCAATGTCATTTTTACCGGTTACATATTCGGTGAAGGCTACCGTCAGCTGAGCCACAACGCTTACCTTGCCGCCGTGCCGACCGTGGTCGGCGGCACCCATCCGGTGATCGTCGAGGCGCTCGCTGCCGGCAACTGCGTCGTCGTCAGCGATCATTCCCCCAATCTGGAAACCATCGGCAACGCCGGCATCAGTTTCAGGGCTGCTGACGGAGCCCGGGACCTGCAGGCAAAACTGCAGATGCTGGTGGACGACCCGGACCTGGTTGCGAGTTATCGTGGCAGGGCCAGGCAACGCGCACGTGAAAAGTACGACTGGAACGCGATCACGGACCGGTATGAGGCCCTTTGCCGCAGCCTTGTCTCACGCCGCCGTAAGAACCGGTAAGCAAATCGATTGCATGACGCCCCGATGACGAACTCCGTTCCCGCGATAGAAACCGAGACAGCCGTATGCCCCGTATGCGGCCGGCAGGACTTCTCACCGGTGCTGACAGCCGAGAGCATGGATCAAATTGTCAGCACGCCGTTCACGGTCGTCCGCTGCAACGGTTGCGGGCTGATGATGACCAGTCCCCGGCCTACCGCGGACGCCATCGGCGCATTTTACGAGAGCGGCTTTTACGAGCAGGGCGAGAATCTGGTCAAGCGCTCGCTCATCAACCCGGTCATGAAGGGGCTCCACGAACTCCGGCTTCGCCAGGTGACGCGAAGGATGCCAGGTGGAAAGATCCTTGATGTCGGTTGCGGCAAGGGCAAGTTCCTGCAGGTCGCTGCGCGTCACGGATGGGAGGCATGGGGGATCGAACCTTCGCAGCGGAGCCTGTCCTACGCCCAGGACAGATCGGGAATGAAGATCGTTGGCGGCCGGTTCGAGGACGCCGACCTGCCGGATGGCTACTTCGACGTCGTGACCATGTGGCACACGCTCGAGCACTTCTATCATCCTGATGAAACCCTGAAAAATGTGCGTGGCAAGTTGAGGGACGGTGGGCTGCTGATAATCAGGGTCCCGAATGGCGCCAGTTGGGATTTCAGCCTGGGCCGCGCCAAGTGGTTCCATCTGGATGTTCCCCGTCACCTTTATCATTTCTCTCCCGATTCACTGGGAAGACTGATCGAGCAGGCCGGTTTCCGTGTGATTTCGACTTCCACTTCTTCGCTTGAAGACAATCCCATCGGCACGCTTCAGACGGTAATGGCCGCCGCCGGTTTCAGGCCCGGCTCGGTCTTCAGCCTGATAAAAGGCGGAAACGAGACTGGGCCTGCGGCCTCAAAGTTGGTAAAAAGACTCGGTACGGCAGCCGGAATCGCAGCGCTGGCATTACCCTCGTTTCTCCTGGCCGAAATCGCCCAAAAAGCAGGCCGCGGAGGCACATTGACGGTTTCGGCGGTCAAAGACTGAATACCCCCCGGATAATTAAACGATAAGCCCCGATTGCCGAACCTAATATAAGAAGGTTTGAGGCAGGTGCACACGAGAATCACAGTGTGCCCAAAGGGGAGGCAGAGCTCACCTAATCCCGTTCGCACTTAGCCCCGGACAAAGGCAAACCTGTCGTGAGGCAGGGACGCAAAGCCAAGGGTCTCCGATGAGACGGCCTGGCTGCCTAAGGAGCATAAAGTGCGAAGGTATTTCATAATGCTAGTGACACTTGCGGCGTTTGCCGCATTGTGGTCAACCGGGATCGGCAGGGTCGAGAGCGCGTCGGCCGACGCCAATTCAGTTTATTTGACCGAGGATCAGTCTACCGGTCAAATAACGGTTGAATCCCAAACCATCAAGGCAGTCTGGCACTACAAGACCCTCGCTTCCGAGAATTACAACCAGAGCGGCGGCAACATCTACGAGCTTTATTACAAGCCCATGGATCCCACCTTCGCCCGCAATCTGGTTTCGTATCACAGCGCCAACGGGTGGGGTGACGGGCATTCGACTGCAGTCTGGACGGGAATCGGCGGGCTCGGCGCGACCACCCTCTATGCGACCGGGACCTACCCGGGCGCCAATCAGACCAACAATTTCAATGACCTGCTGGGAGATAATAATCTCAGCGGGGTCCTTGACTCGCATACTGCGGCAATCGATCAAAACGGCAATGCCGTCATCACCTTCGATTACCGGATTCACAACCAGAGCACCGGCAAAGACTGGTACAAGCTGACGAAAAAGTGGACCGTCGAACCCGGCGGGGCGATCCACCTCGATATCAACTGGACCATCCTCAGCACCGGTTATTTCGCCGAACCTGCTCTTCGCAACGGCTGGAGCTACGACGTCGGGTGGGACCAGTTTGTGAAATACGGACGCGACTGGCTGCAGCCGGGCCAGCCAAAATATCTGCTTGGGTCCAGCGGCATCTCCTCGCAGACCTGCAATTGCTGGGATTCTCTCAACCGGTTCGTCCCCGACTGGTATGCGCTCACCGGATCGCAGCAGGCTCCCACCGTGGTCATGGCGCCGGATACGGGCGGTCTCGGCTTTGCCGGGCTGGGCTCCTACCAACTGGGTGTGAACGCCTGGGGCTCGGCAGCGAACCCGGTCCAGGAGGAATGCACACTGACGTCGCAGTACGCTAACGCTCACGTGATCAACTGGATGGCGTCCTGGGGCGGCAATCCTCCACTCGGCAACCGGTACAAGCTGTTGACCTCGGGCACGAGCTGGAGCGACAGCTATCGCATCGATCTCTCCACGAACGTTCCCGACAACGGCGCCGTCATCTCTGCCGTGAGCGTCCAGGAGCTTACCGGCAGCAGCGTTCGCGCTTCCTGGATCAGCAGCACCGATGCGGACTCAGTTGTCGAGGTCAGCGCCAATCCGGACGACGCAACCTCCTGGCACGAAGTCGCGCGGGACAACACTCTCACCAGGAATCATTCCCTGGTGGCCGGCCAGCTCGATCCCGCGACAACATATACATTCAGGCTTAAGAGCAAGGATGGAAGCGGCAGACTGTCGGTCAGCAGCGGTTACGCGGCCACGGGCGCGTCAGGCCCCCCATTCAATCTGTCGCTGACGCAAGACGTTGCTCACTGGTCCAGTTACTCCGATTATGTCAATCAGCTGCTCACGGTAAGTTTCTCTGTCGGTAATCAGGGGCCCGCTGAAGCGCGGTCGATAAATATCGTTGCCGCTGATTCCTCGCATGGAGTAACCGAGATGACCCGTCTGCCCGTCGCGATCGGGGCTCTGGGCGCGGGGACGACTTCGCGGCTCGATCTTGTCTACCGCGTGCCTACCGGTGTGGTCCGGTTCAACACCAAGGTCTACAGTGCCGCCACCAGCGATGACGGCGTGGTGTTCTACTATCCGTCACCCGCCACTCCTTAGTAATTCTTCGTAAACCTCGAGAGTCAGGGCAGCCGTTTTTTCCCAGGTATAGGCGCGCGAGCGCTCGAGCCCCTTTTTCGCGAGGTCTTGCCGCAATTCCGCATCGCTCAATATCCTGATGATGCCGGCGCGGATCGACTCCGCTGTAGGATCGGTAAGGATGCCGGCGTCCCCCACGACTTCAGGCAGTGAGGTCAGGTTGCTGCTAAGCACGGGCGTGCCGCAGGCCATCGCTTCCAGCGGTGGTAATCCGAAGCCCTCGTAAAGGGAAGGGAAGCAGAAGAGGCCGGCGGAGGAAAACAGCGCCGGCAGATCGGCGTCATCGATGAAACCGGGAAGGTTGACTCTATCCGCGAGGCCCGCATCAGTGATTTTCCCATCGATCTTCTGCCAGTGACGTCCGGCCTGTTTGCCCGCCAGCGTCAGCTGGTAGTCCGAGAACTCCGCGGGAAGCATGGCGAAGGCTTCGACCAGGGCCTCGACGTTCTTGTGCGGCATGCAGGATCCCAGCCAGAGGATGTGTGGAGAGCTGATGCGGTACTTGTTTAGAACCGCGTCGATCTCTTCCCTGCCGCGGCGGTAATAAAAGCCGCCGTCGACGCCGTCGGGGATCAGCGAGATGCCGCCGTCGGCAAGGCCGTAATACTGCTTGATGTAATCGCGGGAGGCGCTCGAAGCCGTTATCAGGTGGTCGGCGCGGCGTATCGCATTATCCAGGAGGATGCGGCTGGTGCGCCGGTAGCGCAGGGGGACCGTCTTTGGGAACAGCAGCGGGATCAGATCGTGCGCGGTCACGAGCAGCGGGCACTCAAGGCCCTCGGGCGCGACCACATGGGGTGTATGGAAGATCTCGCAGCCGGCTTCGTTGACGACCTCGCCGACTTTTTTCAGGTTGCGTTTTGAGAAGATGTCCTGATTCAGCGGCGCCAGGGTGATGTTTGCGGCCTTGGGGATCATGTCCCGGGTCTCATCGTTGTAAAAACAGACCATGTTTATATCCCGGGAGCCGGAAAAATTGTTTAGCAGGCTTCGTGAGTACGTCCCCAGGCCGGGCCAGCCGATGACTCGGGCGTCGAAACCGACTCTCATTCAGCTTTTTGCGGCAACGACGAAAGAATCGAGCGTGCCGTAATGGCGGCCGAGGACCAGTTTCAGCAGCAGCCGTCTGGGAATGTTCCGCCGCGGCTGTCCCGATGGCGATTGCTGTCCGCTTTCGACAACGGTAAGGCCGGCGTCTTCGACCATGCTCGAAAGCAATTGCAGGGGATAGGGGCGGACGTGGGTAGGGTCGAGCCAGAAATATTCAGCGACTTCAAGAGATGCCGGGTTTGGAGTTATCACCACGGTGCGCCCTCCGGGAGCGAGCGATTCGGCTATCATCTTCAACAGCCGGCAGGCCTCGCCATATTCGAAATGCTCGATCAGGTGACTGCAGAAAACGGCGCCGTAGGCGCCCTGTTTATCCTCGAGGAAATGATGAACGTCTTCCTTGAAGACCTCAAAGCCCATCGAGCGGCAACTATCGACCGCATCATCGACGCAATCGACGCCGACCACATCGAGGCCCTGCTGCCGGACAAGCTCCATGAACGCGCCGAATCCGCAACCCAGATCGAGCACGGGCAGTTCGGGGCGCGTTGGTATCAACCGGGAGAGGTAACCCTGATGGTAGCGGCGCAGCTGCTCCTGGTCGCCGTAAAACATGTTCAGTCTGCTTTTTGGCACGAACCCTTTTCCCCGAGCTTGGCGAGCCAGGTATTTATGACTTTGCTAATCGCCATATGCATAAATGGTAACATTATGTCAGCCGTAAATATATATTGTTTGAGCGGAAAAGAAGATGAAAAAACATAAAACCCAAATTCTGGTATGTCCGGTCTGCCGCGGCGGCCTTGAACCGGACGGCGCCGGATTGTCGTGCCGCAACTGTGGACTGTCGTTTGAGCCCAACGGGCAGGGATACCTCGAATTCGCCCTGGACAGGAGCTGCTTTGAGACAGCATCCACCACCGACGAGCACGCCGAGATGCAGTCATCTCCGGGAGCGGTGCGCATGGATGAGGAATTCATCATCCCGTACCTTCTCGGGGAACCGGAGGGAAGATACCTGGATGCCGGCTGCGGCATCGGGCGGACGGTTTCGAGGCTGCTGGAGCAGGGGCAGGACGCCTACGGCATCGATCTGCCATGCCTTTCGGAATACTGGCGGCGCTTCGGCAACGATCCCGAGCGGTTCTTCTGTTGTGACGCGGGGCATCTTCCTTTCCCTGACGGGTTTTTTGACGCTGTCATCTCTCTCGGGGTCATCGAGCATGTCGGCACCATCAACGGAGAGGCGACGCTGGCCGACGATTACCGCGAAGCCCGGCGGGCCTACGCGGCGGAACTGCTTAGGGTGACGCGGCCCGGCGGACGCATCCTGGTCGCATGCCCGAACAAGCGCTTCCCGGTCGATCCCCAGCACATAGTCAAAGACGAGTACAGCGGCGATGGCATCGGCACCAGGTTGAGGGCGGCCATCGGCGATCGCACCGGCTTGAATATCCATCCTGTCTGGGGCCGTTATCATCTGCTCTCCTATGCCGAGGTCCGGCAGCATTTTTGCGATGAGGGCGGGGCCCGATCCTTCGAGCCGCTCCCGGTCAAGGGCTACTTCGGCCTGACCATCTTCAAAAAAGGAATACTCAGGCCGCTGGCACCGCTGGCGGATCTTTACATCAATCGCATGCCCGCTTTTATCCGCAAGAGTTTTTTGAACCCATACATGCTCGCGGAGATCAGGAAATGAGCCTACTCTTGCTCGCGAGATCGGAAATGAGCCCACATATTTTTGCGGGAAAAATTAGATGAGCGCCCCGGACACGCGGCCGCTGAAGATACTTCAGGTGGCCGCCAACACCAGATTGGGCGGCCTCCCTCTTCATGTTCTGACGCTATCGCGGGCGCTGCGGGACCGGGGCCATGAGGTAGAGATACTCAGCATGGATTCCGGGCCGCTGATCGCCCGCTTCGAGCAGGAGGGATTTCGGGTCGCGACCATCACACAACTCGGGGCGAAAGCCAAACGAGACCCCTTGCTGGCCCTGAAGGTCAAGCGGGAGGTCGGACGGCGGATCGAGGCTGCCGCGCCCGATATCGTCCACAGCCATGGGCCCAGGGCCCATTTCTTTTCATCGCTGGCGGTGCGCGGGATTCGGGGCGGTCACGAACAGGGCCGGGCGGGTTGTGCGCTGGCCTGCAGCGTGCACGGATCGGTTTCGCAGTTCACGATCGGCAACAGCGGTAGTTTCAACGGCATGAAAAGCCGCATGCGAAGGCTCCAGTACGGCGGCATCGACAGGCTCGCGCAGAGGTACTCCAGGAGGATGGTCGCCGTCTGCCAGGCGACTGCCGACGAGCTGATCAACGAACTCGGAATCGATCCTGCAAAAGTCGTTGTGGTCAGAAACGGCATCGATGACCGCTCGCCGGGTTCTGTGCCGCCCGCGGAGCTGCGGAGATCCCTGGGCTTCGAAGAATCGGATCGCGTCGCTGTTTACGTGGGCCGGCTTGCCTTTCACAAGGGCGCCCCGGATTTCATCAAGGCGGCTGAGATCGTAGCGCGGGAATTGCCTCAGGCGCGTTTTCTGGTCGTCGGCGACGGCCCGATGGAAGCAGAGTTGAGGCGGCAAGCCTCGCAAGGGCCGCTGGCCGGCAAGGCTGTCTTCACCGGGATGCGTGAAGACGCGGTGGACCTGGTTGCCGCAGCCGACCTGTTCGTGCTTCCTTCCCTGTCCGAAGGCCTGCCGCTGACGTTGCTCGAGGCGGCGATGCTGGGCAAAGCGATGCTCGCCACCAGCGTCGGCGGGATTCCCGAGATCGTCAAACCGGGCGAAACCGGGGAGTTGACGCCGCTTCGAAATCCGGTTCTGCTGGCGCGGGAGATGGCGTCCCTGCTGGCCGATGACGCCGGCCGCGGGCGTATGGGGCGGGCGGCCCGTCAGCTTTGGGAGCGGGAGTTCACCGTTGAGGCGATGACGGACGGGATGGAAGCCGTTTACCGGGAGCTCCAGTAACCACAGGATTGACACCCCGCCGCCTGAAGACGCTCTAGTTCCCGGCCAGCGGTCCCCTGACTAGAATCAACTTCCCCGTGTTCCAGTCATAATCAAAAAGGAATCCGTTCCGTGAGTCCGGATTAGTCGTGAACAGCCTGGCGATGGCGGGGTCCGGATCCACATAAAATACATTGATGTCATCGCGCCCGTAGCTCAAGGAGATCGCATCGTCCAGCGCCGAGGCGTAGATGTGGCCGCCTTCCAGTTTGGGAACGTTTTCAAAATACAGACTTGCGCCCCGTGGTGGATCCGGCAGCAGGCTCTTGGTCTCGTTATTGATGTAATAACTGATCGTTGATGCGTTGACCCAGACAGTGTTATTTGTTGCCAGGCCCCACGTATATGCCACTGCCATCACAGCCAGAAGAACTCCCAGGCCCCACCGCCAACCCTTCGCCTTCCATCCGAAATCAAACAGGCCGATCGTCAATAGCGGCGCTGTGGCAAAGATCGTGCAGTAAAAGAAGCGGCTGTTGTTGAGGTAGTTGCTCATGCCGGTGAAAAAGAAGGAAGAATATGCCGGCATGATGGCGGCGATGAAGAAGATCGCCATGAAGAGCCACGTCCTGCGGGCCAGAGGCGTCGACCGCTTCCATCGCGTGGCGACAAGCAGCAGCGAGGCGAGCAGCAAGATTCCGAAATACATTCCCAGGATGATTATCTGCCGGCTGGACACCTCGACCCGGTCCAGCGGCGCGGCGAGAGTCAGCAGCGTCCGCATGGGCGCGTGGAGGTTGAAGCCGGCTGAGTCGGAAGTAGACATATAGCTGGGCATGCGCGCCAGCGTTCCCGATATGGCCAGGCGAAGGACGAAATAACCGGAGAATATCGCGAAGAACGGCAGCATCCTGGCGCCGAAACCATAGATTCCCTCCCAGGTGAAGATACCCGCCCTGTTCAAGACCGGCTTCGCCTTGGCTCCGGGGGCCTTGCGCAGGATATCTCCGAAGAGCAGATCCATCGCGGGAATGAGCACGATCAGCATCACGGCCGTCTCCTTGCTCAGCAGGGCCGCGGCCGTCGCCGCCAGCGCCACGCCGATAAGAGCCCGGCGCCGCTTCTCCAGGTAGGCGGCGTAGGAGAGCAGGGCGATCAGCATGAAGAAGATCGCCCAGACGTCGAACCTGCCCGCGGTCCAGGTGACCGCCTCAGGCGCGAGCGGAGACAGGACCACGAGCGTGGCGGCGGCGAAAGCGCCGAGCCTGTTTGCCCCCAGCCGGCTCAGCAGGAGGAAAAGCAGTCCGGCGTTCAGAGCGTGCATGACCACGTTCAGCAGGTGGTCGGGAAACCAGTTAAGGCCAAAAATACTGTACTGCAGCCAGATCGCGTAAAAAGGGATGGGCCTGATGAAATAACGCGACTGCAGCGTGAAGAATCCCCAGATGTCATAGAAATGGAGTCCGGAGATCTTGGTGATGTGGCCGAAGTCGTCGGCGACTGGATAGCCGCTAAGGATCGAGCGGTAGGCGGCGAGGCCGAGGCCGATAAAAAAAACCGCGGCCAGGATATTCAGTTTTTGCCTGGTGAGCTTCATCCCCGGGGAAGGGCCGGGCGCCCCCACAGCGGCCAGAGCCGGTTATAAATGCGCTGGTTGGAGAGGGTCAGCTCGCAGCCGACGCAGCGGCTTTTGGGCAGCGGCGCCTGTGTCTTGTGCATGCGCGCCGCCTCCTGGTTGAGCCGGCGGCGGGCCGGATCGAACCAGATGGACTCAAAACTGCGCTGTGAGAGGTTCCCCAGCAATTCGCGGCTGATGCAGCAATAGGTCACGTCGCCGTTGGCCAGCACGAAGGGATATAGCCAGCCGGCGAAACAGGGCGACGGCAGATTTTCAGCCTTTCGCATCTCCAGCAGCCCGTAGAAGAACTTGATATTCTCGCCGATGTTGTTCCTCTTTCCCAGGTCGGCCGCAGCCCGGAAATCACCCGCCAGCTTATCCATCTCGTTTTTTCCCAAGGCGAATTTGCGGGTCTTATCGAAGACGTCGATCGGACGGTAAGTCACGCTCACGGCCCCGACCTTGACCGCGGTCTGCATCATCTCGATCACGCGGTGGCTGTTGAGGTTGCTGATGACGTTGGAAAGGGTCACCCGCGGGCCGGCGTTGCCGCGGCTGCGTTTGTATTCCCGCAGCCAGGCGAGGTTTTCCACGATCTCATCGAAGCGGCCGGCTTCCTGGTTGGCGTGGACCAGGCCGTACTCTTCGCTGGAGCCGGCGTTGATGCTGACGCCGATGTCGTCGACGCCCGCGTCGGCGAGTTCCTTGATGATGTCCCTGTCGAGGAGAGATCCGTTGGTCGTGATCCAGACGCGCAGGCCCAGGGATTTCGCCAGGGCGACCGCCTCGACGATGCGTTTGTGCAGGAGCGGCTCGCCGATGCCGGCGAAGCTTATCTCCCGCGTTCCCATGTCGCTGAGGCTGCGCACCAGGGATTCGTAGAGAGCGAAATCCATGACCATGTCGCCGTTCTTTCTCTGGTCGTGGTAACTGCGCGCTAGGTCGTCGGCTCCCAGGCCGTCGAGCTCGGAAGAATGTTCCCAGCACATGACGCAGCGGTAATTGCAGGCGTCGACGATGCTGATCTGGACGGAATGGGGGCCGGTAAGCACGCGCCGGGAGATGATGCCCGCGGCGATCAGGGAGTTATGCTTGAGTCTGCCCATGGTCCTGTTCCTTCACGATTTCAAGAGGTGCGATTACGGGGCGCTGGATGTCGACCGACCGGTGGGCAAGTCCATATAAAGATGATACCATCGCCGGCTGCCCCTAACCAGTTTGGATGGCCGGCCTTTGCTCGGCAGCCCGGTGTTGGAGCGCATTCCTAGACGCCGTGCTGGCATGCTGTTACGATAAATATGTGAAACCGAATCGCACAACGCATCCGGGTAGCGCCGGTCCGGCCCCGGATGTCTCGGTAATCATCGTCAACTGGAACCTTCGGGATCTGCTGCGCCGGTGTCTGGAGAGCGTGCGCCTTGATTCGGAGGGGCTGAACGTCGAGACCGTCGTCGTCGACAACGATTCCACTGACGGCAGCGCCGGGATGGTCGCCGATGAGTTTCCCGAAGCCGTCATCATCGCCAACCGTGAGAACGCGGGCTTCGGGCGGGCCAGCAACCAGGGGATGGAAGCGTCTCGCGGCAGGTATCTGTTCTTTCTGAATAATGACGCTACCCTTTTTGAGGGTGCGCTCGGGCGGATGGTTGGATATATGGAAGCGCATCCGGAAGCTGGGGCATGCGGACCGCGGGTGGTCAATCCTGACGGTTCACTGCAGGTTTATTCCAAGGGATACTATCCTTCGATCCCGCGGATCATCGGTCAGTTCTTCCTGCCGCAGGGGTTGCGGCATCCATTCGGCCGATCCCTCGGGCTCTACGAGTCCTCTGACCGGATGGAGGCGCGGGAGTTCGAGTGGTTGAGCGGGTGCGCGCTGCTCGTGCGGCGGGAGGCAGTGGAGAAAGTCGGGTCTCTGAACGCCGATGTCTTCATGTACTGCGAAGACATGGACTGGTGCTATAGGATGAGACTCGCCGGCTGGAAAGTCATGTACCTGCCGCAGGCAAAGGTCGAGCACCTCGGTGGGCAGAGCATGAAGATGCAACATGGCGCCGCGGTCGGTTCCCACGCCGCAGGGCTGTTGGCTTTCTACTCGAGATATCACGGTGTGGCCGCTACCGCTGTTTTCCGGGCCGTGCTCCTGGCGGGTTATACCGTGCAGGCGGCGGGCTGGCTGGTCGCGGCTCTTTTCGGGCGAGGCGGCGGGCTGGACAAGTTGCGCCGGGTTTTTCGGGCAGGTAAACAGGGGCGGGGTGGAGGGAAATGAGAATCGCGCTTTATTATCCATGGGTGTATCTGCGCTCCGGTGTCGAGCGGATGATGCTCGAGCTCGTCAAACGCAGCCGGCACGAATGGGTGATATTCACCAACCATTATTATCCCGAACAGACCTTCCCCGAATTCAGCGAGCTTGAGATCGTCGAGCTTCCCAAGGTGTCGGTGAGCCGCGGTTATTCCGACGTCGGCAGCGCCGCCCTGACGATCATGCGGCAGAAGATCGACCTCGAGGGTTTCGACGCGATGGTGGTCTCTTCCGAAGGGATCGGGGATTTCATCACCTTTCGCAACCATAGCATCCCGGTGGTATGTTATTGCCACACGCCGCTGAAGGTCATCCACGACCGCTTTATCCGGCGGCAGTACCTCAGCGACAATCCACGCATGCGCCTGCCCTTCCTGGCGTTCTCGGAGACCTTCAAGCTCTTCGACCGCCTGGCCTGGCGCTACTATCAGTACGTCTTCTGCAACAGCGATGAGGTCCGGCGGCGCATCCTGGCCGCGGGCCTGGCTCCGCCTGAAAAAGTGGAAGTCCTCAGCCCCGGCCTCGACGTCGAGGCAATGAAGCCCACCTGGGACTACCAGAAATATTTCGTCGTCGTCGGCCGCGTCAAGTGGTGGAAGAACCTCGAGCTGGCGATCGATTCTTTCCTTGAGTTCAAGCGCCGTTATCCCGGGCATGCCGATTTCGAGCTGCATATCACGGGCCTGGTGGAGCCGGGCAGCGAGGAATACTTCCGCAAGCTGCAGTCCATGGCGGCGGGACGGCGGGACATCGTCTTCCAGCGCGACCCGACCGAGCAGGAACTGCTGGCAGCCTACGCGTCAAGCTACGCTCTGCTTTTCCCCAGCCTCAATGAGGACTGGGGCATGACTCCGCTGGAGGCGATGGGGTTTGGCAAGCCCGTGGTCGCTGTCAGGCAGGGCGGGCCGGCAGAGAGTATCGTCGACGGCAAGA
Organism: Actinomycetota bacterium; assembly: GCA_023382335.1. Taxonomy (GTDB): domain Bacteria; phylum Actinomycetota; class Thermoleophilia; order BMS3ABIN01; family BMS3ABIN01; genus JACRMB01. The sequence continues at coordinate 64,592 of JAMCPM010000008.1, read as the reverse complement.
CGGGCATCCTGACGCCGCCGGAGGTGGGGGCTTTCGCCGCCGCGATGGCAAAGCTCGCAGACGATCCGGCGATGGTCAGGACGATGGGGGAAGCCGCCGCGGCCCACGTTCAGAAATATGACTGGAGCCACTTCGTCTCGCGCTTCGACGATTATCTTGACGCGCTGGGAAGCTAAGGGCCCTTTCTGACGCAGGCTGGGAAGCTAAGAGCCCTTCCTGACGTATAGCTCGATGTCATCCCGCGCAAAGACTTTCTCAAAATCCGGCGAATTGTCAACGATGTTCCTGACCGTCTCGATGCCGTCGTAGTAGTGGTTGTCAGCCGCCAGCCGCGCCGGCACCCGCCGGTCGAGGATAACGTAATCCTCGGTCAGAACGAACCTTCCCTCGATGTCTTCCTGGTACTGGACCTGATGGTAACCTCTCAAGGTCTGATCCGGCTGCGAATAGGCCAGCATGAATTCCGGCATCATCAAGCGGGCGTTTGCCGGCACCCGGCTGAAGGCTTCCCGGGCTGCATCGTAATTGTACCTGGGCTGGTAGAGGCCGGGATTGAACCAGGTATGAAAAGGCGATACCGAGACAAAAAAGATGAAAACGCCCACAAGCGCCGCGGTCCTGCCGGCGTCGATGTTGAAACGATGCCGGCTGAAGCGGTCGAGCCGGTCGAGTCCGAGCACGACGGCGACGGTCAGGGTCGGCACCAGCGGCACGGCCATGAAATTGTTGAAGGTCGTCGTCTGCTGAAACAGCAGCTCCGCCGCCGCCGGAATGGCGAAGATGACAGCGCCCGACAGCAAAGCCACCCCCAGTCCCGAGATCTGCAATATCCCGTATACCGCTCCGACATGCGATGGAGTCGACAGCGCCGCCCGCAAGGCCCGCCACGGCCTGAAGACGATCGTCCTGGCGATCTCGCTGCCGCTGGACCCCAGGTTGGCGTAACGCATGGAGGCGCGCACGGCGGTGCCGCTGGGCCCTATCCGGGGCAGCAGGATGCCGCCCATCAGTCCGAACCAGCCGAACCCGGCCGCCAGCGGCGCCAGGATCCATTTGAGGCTGCGCCGGCGGATGATCCCGTAGAAACCGAAGAAGGCGATGAAGAGGCCCATGTCTTCCCTGATGGTCATCATCGCCACCGACGCCAGCATGAACATCCAGAAACGTTTCTTCTCGAAAAAATAAAATGCCGTCAGGAACAGGACCGGCATGAAGCGTATCTCGGAAAAATCGCCGCGGCCGGGGGCTGCGGTGATGATCGGGCTCAGGAGGACCATGCCGGCGAAGAGCAGGCTCAGGGCTGAGCTGAAACGGCGGCGCGCGATCAGATAGATGGGCACGGCGCTGAGCGCCAGGGCGATGTCCCCAAATAGCAGCAGGAACCTGTAATCCGGCCAGATGCGGAACAACGGAAAGATGAAGATGAAGATGGCGCTGATGTGAACGCTGAAGATAGAGGCGCCGCTGCCGTAGGCAAGATTACTGAACATGAAGCCGCGATCGTCGAGCACATGTGTCATGCCCTCACGGAAGAAGGCGCTGTTGACCGTCGTCGTCTGCATGTACTGATCCTTGAGGAAGTCCAGCGGAAAGAAAACGGCGAGCCAGGCCACGATCATCAGCGTCAGGGTGACGGCCGGACGCCGGGTGAGCGCCGGGATGAAACGGCTGTCGGCGCCGCCGAGGGTCATCCGCAAAAGCAGGGTCAAAAGCAGCAGCGACCAGACCAGGAGCATTATCGCCGACGGCCGCGATGACAGCGTTGGCAGCTCCACCGAATCGCCCTGAAGTGAAGTGCGGTACATCAGGTAGGGCAGATACGAGATCAGCGGCGCCAGGCTGAAGGCGAACGCCAGGCCCGTGGCCGGCGCCAACCCGGCGGCGCCGCGGCCGGTGCGGCGCGAGCAGAGCGCTGTCACCCCGAGCCACAGCAGGAAGTAAACCACGGCGCCGGCCAGGCCCGCGCTCGCGAAGGTCGCGGCGTTGCGGGGATTGGCCGTTTCGACGACGGAGGTCAGCAGGACCGCCCCGCCAAGGAAACCCGACAAGGCCACCAGCGGGGCAGCGGCCCGGCGGCTGTGAACGATATCGCTTGCTTTCATTCCGGGTACCGCATGGTCGTCGCGAACGAACCGCGCTGACTCTCGTCTTCCAGGAAGGGCTCGCCGTCGAGCACCAGCCAGCTGTGGCCGGTGATGTCGGCCATTCCCTCAGCCGTCTTGCGGACGCCGAAATGGATCTCCACCGGCCAGCCCTGGCCGCGAAGGAATCTGAAAAGGACGAGCGATCTCAGAAGACAGCGGCCGTAACGCCGGAAGAAGCGGTAATTGAGGAGGGAATCGATGAAGCCGGAGGTCTTTTCCAGAAGGATCTGATCGCGCGGCCCCGGCCCGACGCCGGGGTCAAGCCGCGCCAGCAGGTCCGGCAGGCTCTGGCGGCGTATCTGCCCGGGCAGCAGGATGAGCAGTATCAGTATCCGGAGGAAGAGCCAGAGGTCGCGTGGATGCTTAAGTCTCTTGAGCGTTCTGAGGAGTTTCAACTACCTTCACCAAGCCCTCTTTTTCCAGCTGCTCAGCCAGCTCGACGATATCCTGCTCAGCCTGGTCCTTCGAGATGTCGAATTCCTCGGTAATCAGCCCGGCAAGCTCTTCGATGGTCTTGCTGCCGTCAGTGAGGACCCAGAGCCTCGCGCCCACCTTGTTGAGGCTGTAGTAATCGCCGCGTTGGGCGTGCAGCAGCACTGCGTCTTCCCCCATCGAGGTGAACAGTACATCGTGGTCCTTCACCAGGTATCGCTCTTTTTGAATCATTCTTTCCTCTCGCCGGATGTCTGATCTTGCTCAAGGGAGCTCGTCAGGAGCTCGTCAACCACCTGTTCCAGCTGTTCCTGGTCGCTACCGGAATACAATCTGTATCCACTGGTCTGCCTGGCAAGCAGCGACAGGATCTCGAAATGCCTTCCCGTCGTCGAGGGGTCCAGAAAAAAGAACCCGAAACGCAGCGCCAGCGCCAGGGCCGCAGTGCTGGTCATCGGCTCCAGCGCGGTTGCTTCCACCTCGGTTATCTCCGGGAACACCATTAGCGCCGGCACCGAGCCGTCGACGACACAACCGGGATAAAGCTCCTCGATCGAAAACGAGGATTTCTGCCGCAATTCGTTCACCGTAAAATTTTCTACCCGGGAAAGTTCCGGTATTAACTCTATAGTTTGCTCACTGACGTTGATTTCCTCCGGGAAGGAAAGAGCTTCCACGGTGCCGCCGCTATCACGCAGGAAAACCGTGTCGTCACTGAGCAGTCCGTAACCGTTGCGGACAAGGTGCAGCGTCAAGGTCGACTTGCCCGAGCCGCTGCGCCCCAAAAAGAGGCAGGAGCGGCCGTCCCTCACCAGGCCGGCGGCGTGCAGCGGGAAGAGCCCACACTCCTTGAGCAGCTGTCCCCAGAGCGGATAAAAAAACAGGTTGGTGATCAGCCAGTCGGTCTGCAGCAGACCCTTCTCGGCAAATCCAACCGCCACCCGGTGTTCGACGTCGGCTACCACGATCGCCCGCGTGTCCACCTGCTGGTAACGCAACGGGCCCTCGTGGTGGATCTTTACCTTGCCCCAATCATACAGCAGCGGCGCCGTTTCAGGCACTGCCGGCATGGCCTCATCGAGTGAATCAACGGTGAACAGATAAACCTGGATGTCGGCCGCGGCGGATTCATTGCCGGGGAAGGCGCGCAGGAATCTGGTCAGCGCCCCGGTGACTTCCCCGGAATTTGACTCAGCCCTGGTCCTGACCCCATGGACGTCGAAAAAAGCCGCCGAAAGCGCGGTTCCGGTTTGCTTTTGGCCGAGCCGCACGAGGCCGGCAATGGCACTGGAATCGAAGTCTGATGTCAAGGTGTCATGCCCTGGGGACAAGGGTGGGCGGCAACGAGCCGAACCAAGTGCAATAATATCATATTAGATAAAGTTTCAGACCAGATTTGGTGGTTGTTGAAAATCAGGCATCTTTACATCCATTTTCCTTTTTGTTCGAGCCGCTGCGGCTATTGTGATTTCTTTTCCCAGGCCGGGCGGCTGGAGCTGGCGCCCGCCTACGCCGAGGCCGTTCGGGCGGAGATGGAATCCGCGTGCCCGCGTGAGGCAGGGGCAGGCATGGAGCCCGGCGCTCACGGCGGCGCGCTGGACACTGTCTACCTGGGTGGCGGCACCCCGTCGCTGCTGGGGGCGGATCTGCTGGCGCCGGTGTTGAGTTCGGCGCTCGATCGCTGCGCTGTTGGAGCTGAGGTCACGGTCGAGGCAAATCCCTCGACGGTGACTGCGGAGCTGGCCGCGGGGCTCGCGGAGGCCGGAGTCAACCGGGTGTCGCTGGGAGCCCAGAGTTTCGATTCCGTGCTTCGGCGCAACCTGGGCCGGGCCGGCGCCGCGGAGGCGATCGCCACGGCGGTCGGCAACCTGCGCCGGGCGGGCATAGGCAATATCGGGCTTGACCTCATGTTTTCCATTCCCGGGCAGACGGCGGCGGATCTCGAGCGCGACCTGGACCTGGCGCTGGCGCTGGAGCCGGAGCACCTCTCCTGTTACGAGCTGACTGTCAAGAAGGGCAGCGACTTCCAGCGCCGCTGGCGGAAGGAGCTCAAGAGGGCGGCAGGGAAGGGCCGCGACTTCTATGAGCTGACGGTCGACCGCCTTCAGGGCGCGGGTTACCGCTGGTATGAGACCAGCAATTTTGCCCTGCCGGGGAAGGAGTGCCGCCATAATCTCGCATACTGGGGCGGCGCCGACCATGTGGGCCTGGGGGCCGGAGCCTGGAGCACCGTGGGAGAGCTTCGCTGGAGGAACATCGAGTCGCTGGAGAGCTATGTCGAAGCCGGCGCCGGCGATTGGCAGGCCATTCGCGAGACGGAACATCTCGACCCGCTGCAGAAAGTCGCCGAAAGACTGTTGCTGGGGCTCAGGCGCGACCGCGGCGTCGATCGGGGCGCGGTGGAGGCGGTGCTTGATAAGCGGCAGGAAAAGGGCCTGCTACGAAATGGATTCCTTGTAAATGAAGGTGGTAGAATATGCCTGACGCGTCAGGGCCGGTTTGTGGCCAATGAAGTCTGTGCGCGTCTTTTGCGGGATTAGGGAAAGCTTTGCCCGATCCGGACCAGCCGGAAATCATGAAGCATGAATCTTGAACCATATGAACATGAATGAAATATCCAACGATGGAACCGCGAGCCTGACGCCGAGACTGGCGCAGATCCTCGGCGCTGTCATCGAATATCACGTCGCCACCGGCAAACCGGTTGGTTCCAGGTTTTTATGCCAGACGGCCGGATTTGAGGTATCGGCCTCGACCGTCCGCGGCGAGCTGGCCAAGCTCGAGAGGCTCGGCTTCCTCACCCACCCTCATACTTCCGCGGGCAGGGTTCCCACGGATGAGGGTTACCGGTTTTACGTCGACACCTCGGCGCGCGAGCGGCTCAGCCGCCGGCGGGTGAATGCTCCCGGCCCCGGCGAACTCGAGGGCGAGATCGAGGATTCGCTGAGACAGTGCGCGGCGCTGCTGGCCCGGGCCACGGGACTGCTGGCGCTGGTCTCGGCGCCGTCGCAGGACAGCACCGCGATAAAACACGTCGAGGTGCTGCAGCTTCATCCGGAGATGCTGGTGGTCGTGATCATCACCGCGTCGGGAGGGGTCGCCAAGAAGATGGTGATCTTCGACGACGCCGTCGACCCGGGCCTGGTCAACTGGGCCCGCAGCTATCTCAACGAGGCCGTCGAAGGCCTGCAGCTCGGCAGCCGGCGGGTAATGATGCGCCTCGAGGAGCCCGGGCTCACGGAGATGGAGAGATCTTTTCTGGCATCGCTGGCTCCAGCATTCGGCGCCGCAGGCGGCGCCCGCGGACTTTATGTCGATGGCGTCTCCAGTTTCTTCTCGCGGCTGGAGGCGGACGGCAACCCGGCGATCCGCAGCCTGATGCAGCTGCTTGACCGGCAGGAAGAAATAGTGGAACTGCTGGGAACGGCCATCTCCGAGCGGCGCGTCTATCTGCGCATCGGCCGCGAGATGCCGGGGTCGGCCATGCGGGGCTGCAGCCTGGTGGCGGCAAATTACGGCCTGGCCCATCGCAACCTGGGCACCGTGGGCGTGCTCGGGCCCACCCGCATGGACTATCCGTCGGTGATCGGCAGCGTCGAGCTTACGGCCAGGTCGCTCAGCCGGCTGGTCGAAGAGATCTATAACTAAAGAACCCATTCACAGGAGAGTGTCTTTAAATCCATGAAAAGAGATTATTACGAAGTGCTGGGCGTGCCGCGTTCGGCCGACGAGAAGCAGATCAAGAAAGCCTTCCGCTCGATGGCGCGGCAGCTGCACCCGGACGTCAACACCAGCGATCCCGAGGCGGAGAGCAAGTTCAAGGAGGCCGCTGAGGCCTATGAGGTCTTAAGCAACGCCGAGACGCGCGCCACCTATGACAGCTATGGCTTTGACGGGCTCAAGCGCGGCGGCTTTTCTGATTTCTCGCAGTTCTCGTTCGAGGATATCCTGCGCACTTTCTTCGGGGAAGGAATGTTCGGAGGCGATATCTTCGGCGGCTCTCGCGGCCCGGCTCGCGGCGCCGACATAGCGGCGGCGGTCGACATCACCCTGGCCGAGGCGGCATCGGGCGTCAAACGCGAGGTCGAGTACGAAACTGTTGACTATTGTCCTTCCTGTGAAGGTACGGGCGCGGCGCCCGGCGCCGAGCGCGAGACCTGCAAGACCTGCCAGGGAAGCGGCCAGGTGCGATCCATGACCAGGACCGCCTTCGGACAGTTCGTCCGCACCGGCCCCTGCCGCGACTGCGGCGGCGCCGGCTCGACGATCACCTCGCCCTGCCCCGACTGCAAGGGCCGTGGGATCGTCAAGACTGTCAAAAATGTCGAGATCGAGATTCCCGCCGGGATCTCCGACGGCCAGAGCATCCGGCTGCCGGGCCGTGGCGGCGTCGGCGAGCGCGGCGCCGGGGCAGGCGATCTCTTCGTCCAGGTCTCCGTGGCCGAAGACGAGGATCTGATGCGGGATGGCAATGACCTGGTCTACCGCCTGCCGCTGACGATGGTGGATGCGGCCCTGGGAGCCACGATCGGGATCCCGACGCTCGAGGGGCCTGAGGATTACGAGGTCAGGCCGGGCACGCAGCCGGGGGAGGTCAAGGTTTTGCGTGGGCGCGGGATGCCATATCTGCGCGGCCGCGGCCGCGGCGACCTCAAACTGATCATGGAGATCATGATCCCCCGCCACCTGTCCACCGAGCAGAAGGAATTGCTGCAACAGTTCGCTGAAGCTACGCATGACAAGAACTATGCCAGTGATGAAGGGTTGATCAACCGCATCAAGGCCGCCTTCCGTTAATCCGCGCCGGGAGGCCGCCGAGCGCTTTCCCGGGGGTCGCTTCTTGAAACACATCCATCGATTCTTCGTATCCGGTGACATCGCTGCGGGCGACAGCGTCCGCCTGGATGACAACGACTCCTTCCATGCCAGCCGGGTCCTGCGGCTGAAGCGCGGTTCCCTGATGGAACTTGCTGACGCCGCCGGCCGCGTCTTCGAGGCGGTGGTCGAGCGCATCGACGGGCCGGTTGAAGTCACGGTCGGGGAAGAGGTTGGCGGGGGAGAGCCGGCCGGGCCGGCGCAGGCCGCGCCGGTGGAGCTGACGGTGGCGCAGGCGCTTCCCAAGGGGAAAAAATTCGACCTGGTGGTCGAGAAGCTGAGCGAGATAGGCGTCGCCGGGCTGGTCCCGGTCTTCACCGGAAAATCGGTGGCAAGGCCGGCAAGGGACAGCGATGAGAAGCTTGAAAGGTGGCGGCGCATCGCCAGGGCGGCGGCCGGCCAGTCAAAGCGGACCCGGGTCATGGAGATCGCGGCGCCCGTAAAGCTTGAGCGATGGCTGAAAGAATGTTCCCAGCCGCTGCTGGCGCTGGCGACAGAAGCCGGCGCCAGGCCGTTGACTGATGCGCTGTTATGTGTTACTGAGGCTGCGGTGGGGCCGGGAAAGACGGCGGCGTTTGAACCGGGAAAGACGGCGGCCCCTCGACCGGAGCGCCTGTCGCTTCTGGTGGGGCCTGAAGCCGGCTTTTCAGATTCTGAGATAGAGATGATGGCCGGGGCCGGCGCTGTCTTTGCCAGCCTGGGGACGCAGGTGCTGCGAACCGAGACTGCCGCGCTTGTGGCCGCGGCGATCGTCATGAACCGGCTGGGAGCGCTGGGCTAGGGTTTTTTAGTTTATCTTTCGCGGGCTAGGCGCAAAAAATATCATGGGCAGTCTGAGGACACATACTCTGGGATGCAAGGTCAACTACGCCGACGTTCAGGCGGTGGCTGAGCTTCTGCGCGGGCGCGGCCGGGTGAACGCCTCGCTGGTAGGCACCTGCTGCGTCACGGCCGAAGGTGAGAAGCAGTCGCGCAAGGAAGTGCGCCGGGCGGCGCGCCGGGCGGGACCGCAGGGTCGCGTCTTTGTTACCGGTTGCGCTGCGCGCCTTAGGCCGGAAGCTTTCTCGGGACTGGCTGAAAACGTAACGGTTGTCGCCGGGGAGCCCCGCGAGGCCGCCGCTGCGATCACCGCGGTTCTGGATGGTCTGGAACCGGCCGCGGCCGCCGGGGCCGCAACTGCATACAGCCGGCCGAAGAGCGACGGCGCCACGCCGGGCCGCACCCGATTTTTCCTCAAGATCCAGGATGGCTGCGCCAACGGCTGTTCCTACTGTGTCATCCCCCAGGTGCGCGGCAGGCCCAGGAGCCTCCCGCTCGAAGTGGTGCGGCGGTCGGCCGTGGAGATGGTGGCGGCGGGTTTTTCCGAGCTGGTCGTAACCGGGATAAACGCCGGCTCCTGGCGTGATGGCGGTCTCGAGCTCGCCGATCTCCTGGAAGCGCTGGCGGCCACGCCGGGCCTGAAGAGGCTGCGCCTCAGCTCGATCGAAGCCGGCAGGGTCACGCCGCGGCTGCTTGAGGTCATGCAACGGCAGCGCGCGGTTTGCACCCATCTGCACCTGCCGCTGCAAAGCGGCGACGACCGGGTGCTGGCCGCGATGGGGCGCAGATATGACGCCGCCGCTTTTATGGAAGCAGTCGGCCGCGTTCGCGACATGCTGCCCGGGGTCAATCTCACCACTGACGTCATTGCCGGATTTCCCGGCGAGGATGAAGCCGCCTTTGAGAACACCCTGCGACTGGTGGAAACCGCCGGTTTCAGCAAGGTCCACGTCTTTACCTACTCGCTCCGGCCGGGAACGGTTGCCGCCGGGATGGGAGATCATGTGCTTCCCGAGGAAAAAAAGCGCCGCAGCCAGGCGCTGAGGAAGCTGTCGGATGAGCTGCAGGGCGTCCACAGGCAAAGGAAAGTCGGCCTTACAGGCGAAATCCTGTTGGAGTCGCCGGTCGCGCCGGGCGTCCATGGAGGGTACAGTACCGATTACACAAGATTCGAGGTCCGGGGCGGTGCTCCCGGAGAGGTCGCGCGCGTGCGCGCAACCGGTGTCTCGTCAAGCGCCGTCATTGGAGAGGTGATAGTCGATGAATGAGGACAGCTGCCTGTTTTGCCGCATCGTCGCCGGAGAGGTTCCGGCGGAGAGAGTGATGGAGAACGACCGGTTCATCGCCATCAACGACCTGTACCCCAAAGCGCCCGTGCACGTGCTGGTGATTCCGCGGCGCCACATCCACTGGCTCAACGACATCGGCGATTCAGACCCGGAATTCTGCAAGGCGATGCTGGAGTTCCTGGTGGAGGTGGCCGGCAGGCTCGGGGTCAAGGAGTCCGGCTACAGGGTGATCAACAACGTCGGCAGCGGCGGCGGCCAGGCGATCTTCCATCTACACTGGCATCTGCTGGCGCGCAGTTCTGTCGGTTTTGACATCGAGGGGGAACTTTGAGCCTGGTCGACAGGGTGCAAAAAGACATGATCGGGTCGATGAAAGCCCACGACAAGGAAAAGGCATCAGTCCTGAGGATGTTGCTCAGCCGTCTGCAGCTGGAAGCCAAGGAGGCCGGCGGCGAGCTGGACGAAGACCGGGAGATCAGGGTGCTGATGGCCGAGAAGAAGAAGCGGATGCAGTCGGCCGAGGCCTTCCATGATGTCGGGCGTGACGACCGGGCGTCCATGGAGGAAGCGGAAGCCGCCGTCATCGATACCTACCTGCCCCAGGCGCTGGATGAAGCCGAGCTGCAGGCGCTGGTCGAGCAGGCGATCGCAGATGCCGATGCCAGCGGGATCAGGGACATGGGCAAGGTCATGGCGCTGCTGATGCCGGCTGTGGCCGGCCGCGCCGACGGCAAGGCGCTCAGCGAGATGGTGAAGGGAAAGCTTTCGGGAAAATGAAGACGACGCTGGAAATCGACAACGACATAGTCGCCGAGTTCACCGGCGACCACGATACCAACCTCAAGGCGCTGGAGCAACGCCTTGGATGCGACATCGGCGTTCGCGGCAACGTCATCTCCCTGGAAGGGGAGGAGCCGGAGGTGGAGCGCGGCCTGGCGATCGTCGAGGAGCTACTGGAGCTGATCGCCGCCGGGCATGTGATCAATAGCGAAACGGTCGAGTCGGTGGGCTCCGTGATCGCCGAGAGCTCGGGCAAAGCCGCGGAAGTCTTCGGCGACATCGTCTGGGAACACCGCGGCCGCAAGATCGTGCCAAAGACCATCAATCAGAAGAAATACGTGGATTCCATCCGCGGCAGCACCATAACCTTTGCCATCGGCCCCGCCGGCACCGGCAAGACCTACCTGGCCCTGGCCCTGGCCGTGAGCGAGCTGCTTTCCAAGCGGGTCAATCGCATCATCCTCACCAGGCCGGCGGTGGAAGCGGGGGAGAAGATAGGTTTTCTGCCGGGCACGATGCTGGAGAAGGTCGATCCTTACCTGCGGCCGCTCTTTGACGCCCTGTATGACATGGTGGAGCCGGATCGTTTGACTACACTTATGGAGAAAGGTGCAATCGAGGTGGCGCCGCTGGCTTTCATGCGCGGCCGCACGCTCAACGATTCCTTCATCATCCTCGACGAGGCTCAGAACACCAGCCCCGAGCAGATGAAGATGTTCCTCACCCGGCTCGGCTTCGGTTCGCGCATGGTCGTCACCGGCGACATCACCCAGGTGGACCTGCCGGATGTCAGGTTCTCGGGCCTGGCGACAGTCGTCGACATCCTTGGCGGGCTGTCAGACATCTCTTTCATCAACTTCGAGAGCAAGGACGTCGTCCGCCACAAACTGGTGCAGAAGATCGTGGCGGCTTACAAGCAATATTCCGGCGGGCAGCAACAATAGGGCGCGGCGGGCGCGCCAATCGACCTAAAACGGCGAAAACGGACCGAAACAGCTAATCATGGATACACCTTCCTCACTGGGCCGCGGCATTGCCGCCACGCGGCGTTACTTCAATTCCATCGATCTGAAGACGTTCGGCATCATCGTCGCCGTCCTCACCTGGCTGGCGATATTGCTGATCGTGGGCAGCGCCTTCTTCCCCGGGAGTTTCGACCTGACGGCCGGCGATGTCGCCCCGGATCTCATCCGGGCGCCGCGGACCCTCACCTTTGAGAACACGGCGGAGACGCAACGGCGCCGCAGCCAGGCGGCCGACGAGACGCCGAAGGTCTACGTCTTTGACGGGACCGTTCTGCCAAGGGTCACCCGTAATATCAATTCATACTTTGATAATGTCGCCAGGATCATCGCCGGTGAGAGAGCAGCGGCGCAAGCGGCGGCGGCGCCTTATGACACCGCCAAAGTAACGAAGCTTATCCAGGAGATTCCCGGACCGCCGCCGGTAAGCGACGCCACGGCGGCCACCCTGGCCTCGCTCGACGATCCCCATCTGGCACAGCTGAGAAATGGTGCTATAGACAGCACCCAGCGCATACTCGAGGGCAACGTCACCGACTCGAGCCTGTCTACCGACAAGGACCGGCTGCAGTCGGTCATCGGGACGATGTCGCTGACGCCGCAGGAGACAGCCGCGGCAGGCGAGGTCGCGGCAGGATTCCTCGAGCCCAACAATATCTACAACGCCGACAAGACCCAGCAGGCCAAGGACAAGGCCGCCGCCGACGTGCAGCCGGTGATGGCGACGGTGCGCAGTGGCGAGACCATCCTCACTCCCGGCCAGGTGATCACCGACGACAACATCGCGACCCTCAAAGCGCTGGGGCTCACGGAACAGGGCCGCAAGTTCGGCACGCTGGCGGGGCTGGCGCTGATCATGGCCATCGAGATCATCTTCATGGCCCTTTACATGAGGCGATTCGAGAGGCACATCCGCGATTCACGGTCGCTGATCTTTATCGCGGCGTCGCTGCTGGTCCTGTTTACTTTCTTTGACCGCATTTCAGTCCTGACGTCTCTTTCCCCGCTGCTGGTGCCGATGGCGGCTCTCGGCATGCTGGGAACCCTGATGCTGGGAACGCGGATGTCGGCCAATCTGGTCATACTCGCCAGCGTCAATCTGGCCATCGTCGCGGGATCGGACCCGCAGTTCATTCTGGTGGGGCTCTTTGGCGGCCTGGCGGCCGTCTTCCTGGTGACGCACGTTTCGCAGCGGCGCGATCTCATGCGGGCGGGGCTGATCGCCGGGTTGGTGGTCATCGCCACCGCTGCCGGCGCCAGCCAGATCGGCGAGAGCTCGCTCTCGAGGCTGGGGACCGGCACCGCCTGGGGGGTCGGCAACGCCGTCCTTGCCATCATGATGACGATCGGGCTGCTGACCGTTTACGAGATGGTCTTCAACCTGCCGACGCCGCAGAAACTGCTGGAGCTGGCCGATCCCACCCGGCCGCTGCTCAAGGAGCTGATGATGAAGGCTCCCGGCACTTACAATCACAGCATCATCATGGGCAACATCGCCGAGGCCGCGGCCGAGGCCATCGGCGCCAACCAGCTGCTGTCGCGCGTGGGCGCCTACTATCACGACATCGGCAAGCTCAACCGTCCCGACTATTTCATCGAGAACCAGTTCCACGTGCAGAATCCGCATGACCGCCTGACTCCGGGGCTGTCACGGCTGGCGATCACCTCGCACGTCAAGGATGGCGTCACCCTGGCAACCGAAGAAGGGCTGCCACCTGACATCATTGACATCATCAAGGAACATCACGGAACGACTGTGTTGTCATATTTCTACCATAAGGCCAAAGAGATCGCCCGCGAGGGCCCCGTTGACGAGGAAGCCTACCGCTACGCCGGCCACAAGCCTGCCTCGAGGGAAGCGGCCATCATCATGCTGGCCGACTCGGTCGAAGCAGCGGTGCGTTCCCTGCGGAACCCGACGCCAAGGCGGATCAAGACGGTCATCCGCGACATCTTCGACCAGCGGCTGCGCGACGGCCAGCTGAGCGAGAGCCGTATGACCTTCGGCGACCTGGAGAAGGTCCGCAAGGTCTTCGAGAAGAGCCTTCAGGGCTTCGGCGCCATGCGTATCGCCTATCCAAGCGAGGAAAAGAAGGAAGCGAGGAAGGGGCGCGGCCCCGCGGCTGTGGCCGAGCGTCCGAAGGCCGGACGCGAACCTGTGGAAAAGGCCGGCAGCGAGCCTCCGGAGAAAATCGTCGGAGGCGACAAATGAGCGTGCCTGAGGTTCTGGCCGAGGATCGCTCGGGTTATGGAATCGACACTGAAAGGGCCGCAGGGTTTTCAGCGGCCATCCTGGTTCGGCTGGGGTACTCCGGCGGAGAGCTCGGCGTCACCTATGTGACCGCCGAGGAGATGGAAGAGCTCAACATCCAGTACATGGGCCGCAAGGGCGCCACCGACGTGCTCTCCTTCCCGCTGGACGCCGGAGCCATGGAGCTGGAGGCCGGCTACGATGCCGAGCTCCAGGCCGAGGAAGAGGTCCTGCTCTCGGGGGTGCTCGCCCCGGCGGGAACCGGTTCCGGAGAGGTGCCGATGCTGCTGGGCGACGTCGTCATCTGTCCCGAGATCGCCGATCTCCAGGCTGAAGACCATGGCCATACCCTGGCGCAGGAACTCTGCCTGCTGCTGATCCACGGCATTCTCCACATCACCGGTTTCAACCACGAGGCCGATTCCGGCGAGATGGAGAAGATGCAGCACCGGCTGTTCCATGAAATGTGCCGGGAAAAGGAATAGGAGCCAGGAGCGATGTATCGCCGCAGCACCCTGAAGAGCTTCACTTTCGCCTTTGAGGGCATCGTCCACGTGTTGCGCACGCAGCGCAACATGAAGATCCATTTCGCCGTGGCCTTCCTGGTCATCGTCGGCAGCCTGTTCTTCGACCTCTCGCGCACCGAGTTGATCGCCATCCTGCTATCGATATCGTTCGTACTGGTGATGGAGATGGTCAACACGGCGGTCGAGGCGGCCATCGATACCTTCGGCACCGCTTTCGACCCGGCCGCCAAGATCGCCAAGGACGTGGCCGCCGGCGCGGTCCTGATCGCCGCCATCAACGCTCTGGCGGTGGCCTATCTCGTCTTCTTCGACCGCATCGCCCAGCCCTCGCAGGACATGATCTCGCTGGTGCGGCAGTCGCCGACCCATATCACCGTCATCGCGCTGATCCTGGTGGTGCTGGCGGCTATCGTCGCCAAGGCGGTGCTGCACCGCGGCACCCCGTTCCACGGGGGCATGCCGTCCGGTCACGCCGCCGTCGCTTTCGCCGGCTGGACGGCGATCACATACGTTTCGGCCTCTTTCGAGCATGGCGTGCTGATCTCGGCCCTGGCCTTCATCATGGCGGTGCTGGTGGCGCAGAGCCGGGTGGAATCTGGCATCCATTCGATACTGGAAGTGTTTTTCGGCGGACTGCTTGGCATCATCGTGACCACGATCCTTTTCCAGCTTTGGGGATAAGGGGAAGTGCGTACAGATTCCGGCACCGCATCTGACCGGCTGAGGGAGGAGACATGTCCGGACTGACCCCTGAGAGGCATTCGCTTCTGGAACAGGCCCGATGGGCCGCGCGGAACGCTTACGCGCCGTCGTCGGGTTTTCGCGTGGGGGCGGTCATCGTCTCCGCCGGCGGGCGCATGTTCACCGGCGCCAACGTCGAGAACGCTTCCTACGGACTCTCCATCTGCGCCGAGCGCGTCGCGCTGTTCAAAGCCGTCAGCGAAGGCGAGCGCGACTTCACCGAGCTGGCCGTTGTCGCCGAGGCCGATGGCGGCGAGGCCGACGCTCCGCCCTGCGGCGCCTGCCGTCAGGCGCTGTCTGAGTTCTCGCCGGCGCTCAAGGTCACTTACCGGAGCCAGGGCGGCTATGTCACCAGGCCGCTCACCGAGCTCCTGCCCGACGCTTTTGATAAGAAGGATAATCGTGACTGAGTCCGGGGACGCTGTCCTGGAGGTCGTCAGGCTCAGGCGGCTCGACCCTTCCCTGCTCGATTCGCTCGTTGCATATGGCCGCTCGGCCCTGGGGGAGTCGGCGCTGGATGAGTGGATGCTTCCCGTCATCACGGAGCACGGCAGACTCTATGTTGGTATGCTTGATGGGGAGATCGTCGGCGCCGCGGAGATCATCCGCTGCTTTGATGAGGGCGGTCTCTACCTCGAAGGCTTCTATATCCGTCCGGAATACCAGTCGCAGGGGCATGGCCTTGAACTGCTTGGGGGTGTCATCAGGATTCTCGCAAGCGAGGGTTTTGACCGCATGCTGGCGACCGTCGCGCCCGGAAACAAAAGCGTGCGCGGTTTCTACCGGAGGGCCGGTTTCATCGAGACCGGACGGGAGCAGAATCATTACGGGCCCGGGCGTGACCGCATCATGCTCGCGGCCGGGCTGAGGAATAATATAAATGAGTGAAGATATCAAAATGGGCGGAGAAAAGACGCAAGGCGTAGAAAGCACGGAAGGCGGCGTTTTCCGCTCCGGCTTTGTCGCCGTGCTGGGACGCCCCAACGTCGGCAAGTCGACGCTGGTCAACGCCCTGGTCGGCGAGAAGGTGGCCATTGTCTCGCGGGTGCCGCAGACGACGCGCCACCGCATCGCCGGCGTCGTCAACGGACCGGGCTACCAGGCGGTGCTGCTCGATCTGCCAGGATTCCAGAAGCCGCGCGACCTGCTCACCGAACGCATGCAGACTGCCGTGAACACCACCTTGAGGGAAGTGGACCTGATCATCCTCATGCTCAATGCCGCCGAAGGCATCGGCGGCGGCGACCGCTTCGTCAGCGACGCGTCTTTCCGCACCGGTACGCCGGTGATCATCGCGCTCAACAAGACCGACCTCACCGGCCCGGATGTGGTGCTGCCGCTGATCGAGGAGGCGGGCGGGCTCGGCGACTACCAGGAGATATTTCCCGTCAGCGCCCGCAGGGGCTGGAGCCTCGACGAGCTCAAGGCCGCCATCGTCTCCCGGCTGCCGGAAGGGCCCAGATATTTTCCCGAAGGGGAGGTCTCGGACCAGCCGGAAAGGGAACTGGCGGCGGAGCTCATCCGCGAACAGGCGCTGAGGCTGACCCGTGAGGAGGTCCCGCACGCGGTCGCGGTCGACATCGTCGACATGCAGCAGCGGGAAGAGAAGGATATCGTCGACCTCGAAGCCATCATCATCGTCGAGCGCGAGTCCCAGAAGGGAATAGTGATCGGGAAACAGGGGAAGATGATCAAGGAGATCGGCAGCCGCTCGCGAGCCGAGATCGAGACGCTGCTGGGATCGAAGGTCTTTATGAACCTGACCGTGAGGGTAAAGAAAAAGTGGCGGCAGAACGAAAGGGTCCTGGGAGACCTGGGGCTCTGAAGGGAAAGGGTCCTGGGAGACCTGGGGCTCTGAAGGCCGAAAAGCCGGGCGCAAGCCGCGCCGCCAGGCGGCGCGGCTTGCGCCCTGTGATAAGATAGAAACCGCCCGCGAGGGATGAATTACAACCTACCGGAGGACGTCGATGGCATTAAGAATCGAAGAGCTGGCCAAGACCATAGACCACACGCTTCTGCAACCCGACGCCACGCGCGCCGATGTCGAACGCCTCTGTGAGGAAGCGCGCCAGCATCATTTCGCTGCCGTCAACATCTATCCTTATTACGTGCCGCTGGCGGCGACGCTCTTAAAGAGCCATGACGTCAAGGTATGCACAGTGATCTCATTCCCCTTCGGCGGCGACACCACGCGCACCAAGGTGCGCGCGGCCGAGAACGCCGTCGGCATCGGCGCCGACGAGGTCGAGTTCGTCATCAACATCGGCGCCATGCTCTCGGGCAACTTCCGACTGGTGCGCGACGAGATCGCCGCCGTCGTGCGCGCCGTGCGCATGAAGAGCGTCAACGTCGGCAAGGGCCTGGTGCTGGTCAAGGTCATCCTGGAGACCACGTATTTCGACAAGAAGCTCAAGAAGCTGGCCTGCAAGATGATCGAGGACGGCGGCGCCGACTTCGTCAAGACCTCAACCGGATACGGCCCTGAAGGCGCTACCGTCGCCGACGTCGAGCTGCTGCGCGACGAGCTTTCGGAGAACATCGGCGTCAAGGCCGCCGGCGGCATCCGCACCGCCGAGGACGCCGAGACCATGATCAACGCCGGGGCTGCCCGCCTGGGAACCAGCCATGCGGTCGAGATCATGAACGAGTTCGCCGAGCACCGGGAATAGCCCCGGCCGGGATCCGTGACCGGCCTGCGCCGGACTCTGAAACATCATCACAATTCAGCCTGCCGCATCATTATTTCTCCTATGAATACTTTTCCGCGAAGCGGGAAGAACAAAGATTGTTGCAGGAAAACAATCGAGTATTCGAGGTGATGCCGATGTCGGCTTTAGTTGAGCTTCTGAAAAAAAATATTTTGCCTTACATCAGTGAAGTGCGCGCGGGTGGGGAGGGCCAGGGGGGGTCCCGGCGGAGGGGGGTCATCGACGGCGGCGGCGTCAGGCGCCACCATGCCTGCGGCGTCTGCGGCAGGACGCTGCTTACGGGCGAGAGCCTCGAGGTCTACTCCGATCCCGGCTCCGATCAGTCGCTGGTCGTCTGCTCGGTCTGCAGGCAGGAAGCCAGGGAAAACGGCTTCCGCCTGGTAGCGTGAGCAGCCTGAAAACCGGCTTGACGACCGGCCGCCTCGCAGCCTGAAAACCGGCTTGACGACCGGCCGCCTCGCAGCCTGAAAAATCCGATATCTTTCTGATAGAATCCGGGTGTGGTGGAGCAAACTTCCATACCCGAGCTTACCTTCGACGCCCAAGGGCTCATCCCCGCGATCGTTCAGGACTGGGAAACCGGAGAGGTCCTGATGATGGCATTCATGAACGAGGAGTCCCTCAAGCGGACGCTCGATTCCGGACGCACCTGGTTCTGGAGCCGTTCCCGGCAGAAGCTGTGGAACAAGGGCGAGACCAGCGGCCACTTCCAGTTCGTCAAGTCGGTGCGCTACGACTGTGACCTCGACTGCCTCCTGATCATGGCCAGGCAGCATGGGCCGGCCTGCCACACCAGCGAGCATACCTGCTTCCACCGGTCGATCGACGGCGCGCCGTTGAAGCCGGCCGTTTTCGAATCGCTCTCACGCCTTTTTGACCTCATCGGCGAGCGCAAGCGGCTGATGCCGCCCGGCTCGTATACGACCAGCCTCTTTGAAAAGGGAACCGACACCATCCTCAAGAAGGTGGGGGAGGAATCCTCGGAGCTGATCGTCGCCGCCAAGGGCGGCGACCGCGACGAGGTCGTCTATGAGGCCGCCGATCTGATGTACCACGTAGGAGTGTTGCTGGCGAAAGCGGATGTGCCGCTCACAGACGTCTACGAGGAGCTGCTCAAGCGATGGAAATGACCGGGACGAAGTCCGGGCCGGCGGGCCTCGAGATTCGTCCATCGCTCGAAGAAGTGCGCCGCCTCGGCAAGCAGTACAATCTCATCCCCGTATATCACAGCTTCATCTCCGACCTGGAGACGCCGGTCTCGGCATTCCTGAAGCTGGGGGCGATGAAGAATTCCTTCCTGCTGGAGAGCGCCGAGCAGGGCGAGCGCATCGGGCGGTACTCTTTCCTCGGCTTCGATCCCCGCGCCGTGGTCAGCTTCAAGGACGGCGAGCTGACCATCCGCGAGGGCGAGGACGAGACCATCACCGCCACCGACGACCCCTTCGACGCCATCAGCGATTACATGTCACGCTATCAGGCGCCTGAGTTCGAGGACCTGCCGCCGTTCATCGGCGGCGCCGTCGGCCTCTTCGGCTACGACCTAGTCCGCTGGGTGGAAGAGCTGCCGCCGCCGAAGGAAGACGCGCTGGGGCTGCCCGACATGGCCTTCCTGGTGACCGATTCCACCGTCATCTTCGATCACCTCAAGCATACGACCCTGCTGCTGGCCAACGTGCTGGTGGAAGAGGGCAAGGACATCGCCGAGTCTTATGAGGAGGCCTGCGCCCGGGTCCGCAAGCTCAAGCAGCTGCTCGACGAGCCGCTGTCCAAACCGGTGCGCCATGAGCGCCAGGCCCTGGGCGAGCTCTCGTCGAATTTCAGCAAGGACGACTTCGAGACGGCGGTCGACAGGGTCAAGGAATATATCTTTGCCGGCGACTCTTTCCAGACCGTGCCCTCGCAGCGCTTCCAGGTCGGCGTCGACGTCTCGGCCTTCGGCATCTACCGTGGCCTGCGGACAGTTAACCCTTCGCCATATATGTACTACATAGCTTTCGATGATTTCAGCCTGGTGGGCTCGTCGCCCGAGCCGCTGATCAAGGTCAACCGCGGCTGGGTGGAGACGCGCCCGATCGCCGGCACCCGCCCGCGCGGCGCCACTCCCGAAGAGGACAAGAAGCTGGCCGAGGATCTGCTGGCCGACGACAAGGAACACGCCGAGCACATCATGCTCGTCGATCTCGGCCGCAACGACCTGGGCCGGGTCTGCGTGCCGGGCACGGTCGAGGTGGTCGACCTGATGCGCATCGAGTATTATTCACACGTCATGCACATCGTCTCGGTGGTGGTCGGCAAGCTCAAAGAGGGCATGAAGGCGACCGACGCGCTCAAGGCGGCCTTCCCGGCGGGAACGGTCTCCGGGGCTCCCAAGATCCGCTCCATGGAGATCATCAACGAGCTCGAGCCGACCCGGCGCGGTCCCTACGCCGGCGCCATCGGCTACCTGAGCTTCCACTGCGGCGACCTCGACACCTGTATATGCATCCGCACCATCGTGGTCAAGGACGGCGTCGCCTACGTTCAGGCCGGCGGCGGTGTCGTGGCCGACTCGGTGCCGGAGCGCGAGTATGAGGAGACCCGCAACAAGGCCCGGGCGCTGTTCACCGCCATCGAGCTGGCCCAGGGCCAGGGAGAATGGGAATGATGGCCGCCCGCGACGGCGGACTGGTCGAAGATGTGCCGACGGTTTCAACCATGGAGAAAGTTTGATGTCAACAAAAGTCATCATAGTCGACAACTACGATTCCTTCACCTACAACCTTGTGCAGTTCCTGGGCGAGCTGGGAGCGGAGATCGAAGTCTTCCGCAATGACCGCATCAGCGTGGGGGAGATCGCGGCTTTGAAGCCGACGCACGTAGTCATCTCGCCGGGGCCGTGCACGCCCAACGAGGCTGGCATCTCCATGGAGGTCGTGCGCGAGCTGGGCGGCAAGGTGCCGCTGCTGGGAGTGTGCCTCGGCCACCAGTCGATCGGCCAGGTCTTCGGCGGCACGATCGAGCGCGGCGAGGCGCCGGTGCACGGCAAGACCTCATCGGTGAGCCATGACGGGCGCGCCATCTTCGAGGGCGTCGATAACCCCTTCACCGCCACCAGATATCATTCCCTGATCGTGGCCAGGCCGCTGCCGGACGTGCTCGAGTTGACAGCCTGGACGGAAGATGATGTAGTCATGGGCGTGCGCCACAAGCAGTTGCCGGCGCTCGAGGGCGTGCAGTTCCACCCGGAGAGCATCCTCACGGCGCCGGGCAAGCAGATACTGGGGAACTTCCTCAAGATGAAAGTCTAAGCTTTGCGGCATATCAAATAAACGAATACCGCAGGAGAAAAAATGCCTAACGACATCCTGACCTACGCCATCGACCGCCTCGCCGATGGCGTCGACCTCACCGGGCACGAGGCCGAGTCGGTGCTCGAGCAGATCATGTCCGGCAAGGCCAGCGAGGTGCAGACGGCGGCCTTCCTGACGGCGCTGCGCGCCAAGGGCGAGACCGTCGAGGAGATCGTCGGCCTGGCGCGGACCATGCGCCGCTTCTCGGTGCGGGTCGAGGCCGGGGGCGTCAACCTGGTCGACACCTGCGGCACCGGCGGCGACAAGTCCGGGACCTTCAATATCTCCACGACCGCCGCCTTCGTGGTGGCGGGCGCCGAGGCGCAGGTGGCCAAGCACGGCAACCGCAGCGCCACCAGCCAGTGCGGCAGCGCCGACGTGCTCGAGGCGCTGGGCGTCAATCTCAGCCAGCCGCCCGAGGCGGTCGCCGGCTGCATCGAGAAGGTCGGCATCGGCTTCATGTTCGCGCCGCTTCATCACGAGGCCATGAAGCACGTGGTGCCGGTCCGAAAGGCTCTGGGCATCCGCACCATCTTCAATTTCCTGGGACCGCTGACCAATCCCGCCGGCGCCGGTTTCCAGCTGATCGGAGTCTCCGACCGCTCATACGTGGAAGTGCTCGCCTGGTCGCTCAAGGAGCTGGGCTGCCGCCACGGCCTGATCGTGCACGGTTCCGACGGGCTCGACGAGATCACCATCACCGGACCGACCGACATCGCCGAGATCCGTGAGGGAGCCGACGAGGTCGACCTCTACACCATCACGCCCGAGGATTTCGGGCTGGAGCGGGCCGGCAGCCGCGACATGCTCGCGGGCGGCACCGCCGCCAGGAACGCCGGGATACTCCGCAGCATCCTCGATGGGGAACAGGGCGTGCGTCGTGACGTCGTCCTGCTCAATTCGGGCGCGGCCCTCTACGCCGTCGGCGCCGCCGACAGCATCGCCGCCGGCGTCAGCCAGGCGGCGGCCAGCATCGACAGCGGCGCCGCCAAAGGCAAGCTCGAGGCTTTCATCGAGGCCACGGCGGCAACGGCGTGAAGACTGAGACGGCAACGGCATGAAGATGCGGCCGGCAAGGGCATAGTTGGCGGAATTCCTGAAAAAGATCATGGCAAGCACCCGCGAGGACCTGCAGGTCCGCAAGCACAGCCGGCCTCTGGAAGAGGTCAGGGACGCCGCCGCTGAATCGCCTTCAGTTGATAGATCGCTGATAAGTGCTATAACGCGGCCGGGCGTGTCGCTGATCGCCGAGATCAAGCGGGCTTCTCCCTCCAAGGGAGACATCAGGCCCGGCCTCGACGTCGCCGCCATCACCGCCGCCTACGAACAGGCAGGCGCCGCGGCGATATCGGTGCTCACTGAGGAGCGGCATTTCAAGGGCAGCCTGGACGATCTGCGCACAGCCCGCCATGCCTGCGGCCTGCCCCTCCTCAGAAAAGATTTCATCATAGACGCCTATCAGATATGGGAAGCCAGAGCCGCCGGAGCCGACGCCATCCTGCTGATCGTGGCCGCGCTGACGCCCGCGGAGCTTCAGGATCTGCTGGTGGAGGCAGGCAGCGCCGGAGTCGACGCCCTGGTGGAAGTCCACAATCTCGAAGAGCTGAAAATCGCGCTGTCCGCTCCCGTCACCGGCGACCGCGCCGCCCTGGGCATCAACAACCGCGATCTGAAAAGCTTCGATGTCGATTTGGAAACGACCGTGAATCTGATAAAGTCTGTCCCCGAGGGGATCCCCGTGGTCAGTGAAAGCGGCATCGCCAGCAGTGAAGATGTCGCCAGGCTTGCCGCAGCGGGCGTCGACGCGGTCCTGGTCGGCGAGACCCTGATGCGAAGTGAAGATCCCAGGTCGATGCTCCGCCAACTCCTGTCCTTCTAATCATTTGCAATATAACGAGATTTGCAGTAAATGTTTGGCGATCACGCCAGAAAGGAAAATCCTGCGGGGCATTAGTTGAAAAAAATCCGCTGCCGGACTCAAGTAATCGAGTCTGCCGGCCGTTAAGGGGGAAGGCTAACTCACGGCGGGCGTTCCCCAGGCGGACTTGCAGGCGATTTCTGCAGTCAACTCCCCGTCAAAGGCAGTAAAGGAAAAGATGTCGCAACTGTCGAAACTTATCTCCAGTCCTTTTTGGGCAAGGTCCGCCTGTCCAAATTATTAAATATGGCAAGCTTCTTTAAAAAGCGGTCTGATAAAGACAAAGCGCCCAAGACGGGACAATCTGTCCCGCCGGAAGGCGCCGGCACGCCCCAACCGCCGCCGCCGCCGGCCAAAGGCGGCCTCTTCGCCAAGAAGGGGCCTCATAATCCCAAACCTTTGAAAGGGCGCGAGCAGGCTCAGGTGCCCTCCGGGAAAAAACCCAAAGCTCCCAGGGAGAAGAAACAGAAACTGCCGCGGGCAAAGAAACAAAAAACGCCGAGGGAGAAGAAACCGAAACCACCTCGTGGCAAGAAGAAGCCGCTGTTTTCCTTTGGCAAGAAAAAATCCAAGCTGCCGCCACCCGCGGCGACTCCACCCGCGGCTACTCCGCCGGCGGGCGCCCCGGCCGGACTGGAGGAACCGGTCATGCCCGGTCCGGCGATGCCGGGGGCCCCGGTAGCCACGTCAAAACCGCCGCAGATGGGAGCGCCGCTTGCCGCCAAGCCTGCGAAGAAAGGCCTCTTCGGCCGTAGTGCCGGCGCCGGCAAACCGAAAAAAGAAAAGAAACCGAAGCCTGTGCGCGGGAAGAAAGCAAAACACACTCGCGAGAAAAAGATCAAAGAACCCCGCGAGAAGAAAGCAAGGACACCGCGGGAGAAGAAACCCAAGGGCCCGAAGAAGCCCCTGTTTTCCTTTGGCAAGAAGAAGGCCGTGGAACCTGCTGCCGGCGAGGCCAATCCCGCAGCGGATGAAACCGCGGTCATGCCCGCTGAAGAAGCGGGAGCCGGCAAACCCGGCAAGAAGGGACCAAGGCAGCCCCGCGTCAAGGAGCCACGGACCACCAAGAAAAAGAAATCAAAGTCGGGAGGCATCGGCGGCTCGAAGATGAGCCCGGTCGGACTCGACCTCGGCCGGTCCTCGATATCGGCGGTGCGGTTGCGCCACCAGACCGGCGGCTCCATGATCCTGCAGGCCGGGCTCGACACCCTGCCGGACGGCATCATCCAGGAGGGCGAGGTTAAGGATGTCGAGGCCCTGTCGTTTGCCATCAAGGAATTCTGGAAGGCGAACAAGATCAAGGGCAAGAAGGTCGCGCTGGGCCTCGCCAACCAGAAGGTCGTAGTCAGGACACTCCAGTTTCCGCTTCTCGAAGAGAAAGAGCTGCGGGCGGCGATAGAATTTCAGGCACAGGATTATATCCCCATCCCGGTCGAGGATGCCGTGTTCGATTTCCACATACTTGGCCGCGTCACCGACGGGGAAGGCGTGGAGCGCCAGAAAGTCCTGGTAGTGGCCGCCCAGAAAGACATGGTCATGGATTTCATCAATGCGGTAAAACGCGCCCGTCTGCAGGTCGCCAGCGTCGACCTCCAGGCATTCGCCCTTTTGAGGGCGCTGGCTCCCACAAGTTTTCTCGACGAGGGCACCTCCGACCGCGCCACGGCGATCGCCAACATAGCCTCCGACGTCACCAACCTGGTAGTAGATGTCGCCGGAGAGCCGCAGTTCACGCGAATAATCTCCTTCGGCGGCGACGACTTCACCAAGTCCGTGCAGGACCTCGAGGGCGTATCTTTTATCGAAGCCGAAGAGACCAAAGCCCGGGTCGGCCTCGCCCAGAAGTCGCTGCGGGTCGAAGAAGGCGCGGAAACTCAGCCTCAGGCTCCGGAAGAAAAAAGACCCGAAGAACCGGGCCCGTATCCGGAAAGGCCGGAAGAGCCGTATCCTGCAGAACCAGGGCCGCGCCCCGAGGAGCCGGAGATGCGCCCGCCGGAAATACCATATCCTGAAGCGCCGGCAAGAGGAGAAGGCATGCCGGAACGCTTCCCGGAAGAGCCGACCATGATCATTCCGCCTGAGGGCGCGCCGCCGGAACCGGGGTCGCCGTTTGGTGAAACCCCGCTCGGCGAGAGGCCGGCTGAGGGAACCCGGCCTGAGGGCGCTCCGCCTGTAGGCCCGCCGCCCACGGAGATTCCTCACACGGGAGCTCCGCGCATCGGCAGTATCCCGGAAGAATCGAAAGCAGATACCCCGTGGGGCGCGACCGCGCCAGGGGAGCCGGATAACGAGCAGGAGAGGACCATGGACTTGCAGAGGGCTCTGGAGATCAGCGCCGACTCTCTGGCCGACGAGATCCGGCGCTCGCTCGACTACTACATGTCACAGGAGCAGTCGGTGCCCATCGGCAGGCTGATAATCAGCGGCGGCGGCGCCATGCTCAGGAATCTTGACCTGCATTTCAACCAGGTATTTCCGTTCCCTGTCGAGATCGGCAACCCCTTGTTGCGGATCACCCAGAACAAATCAGAGCTGACCGATGAGGAGCTTCAGGCCCTGGCGCCGAGGCTGACGATCTCTATCGGACTGGCGCTCGAGGACGAGGACTAGCAGATGCCAAAAGTAAATCTGGTTCCCAAGGAAGAGCGGGCGCGCGAATTCCGCCGCCAGTTCTATGTCGTGCCGGTGGCCAGCGCCATCCTGGTCGTAGCCTTCCTGGGCGGAAGCTATGTCTATTACAACAGCCAGTTGAGCAGCGCCGATGATCAGCTGAAGAACATCCAGGCCAGCAAGGCCGGCCTGCAGCCGAAGGTTGCAGAGCTCGACAGCTACCAGGAGATCAAGAACAAGAAACAGACACAGCTCAATACGGTCAATACTATCTACGGTCAGAGGATCCGCTGGTCGAGAACCTTTGACGATCTTTCTTTTGTCATTCCTGACGACGTCTGGCTGATATCGATCAACGCGTCGACTCCCGCAGGCACCGCTACCCCCACCGGCGCCACGGGCGCTTCGGGAGGGAGCGCGGCCGGGCACGACGTCGAGATCGAAGGCTACACTTACGAGATGTCTTCGGTAGCGACGTTTATCATCAGGCTGGGTCTGATACCTTCCCTGACCGATGTCACCCTCGAGAGCGCCGAGAAGGTCGCCATCGGGGACAGGACCGTGGTCAACTTCAAGATCGGCGCCACGCTCAAGCAGACGGCCGCCAATCAGACTTCCCCTTCGGTTTCGCCGACGACCGGTGGAAGCGGGAACTCACCGATGACGACACCGACCGGGACCTCGACAACGCCGACGGGGACTTCTACGAGCCCCACCGGCACGACGCCGCGAACCACGACCAGGTAATCCGGGGAGTATTACTTGAAGAAAAGAGACATATTAATCCTCATAGTGCTGGGAGTCCTGGTGCTGCTGGTGGCGTGGTGGTTCCTGATCATCACTCCCATCCGCGATGATACCGCCTCCAAGGATAATGAATACCAGACTGAAAAGCAGGCGTACGACCAGAATTTTGCCCGGGCCCAGAGGCTCGACGAGGAGCGCACGGCTGCAAAACAGGCAGCCAGCGACCTGCTCAAGCTCAACAAGCTGATTCCAGCCGACAGCCAGGTGCCGTCGATGATCGTCGAGCTGCAGGCTACGGCCAATGACGCGGGAATTAAATTTATGAAGATCGTGCCCGATACACCAGTAGCCGGAACCACCGGCGCCACCATTGTGCCGATCAGCATGGATTTCCAGGGTGACTACATCGATGTCAATGATTTTCTCTACCGGGTTGAGAACTACGCCAGGATGGAAGGAAACGACGTAACCGTGAGCGGCAGGTTGATAAACGTCATGAGCGTCAATCTTTCGAAGCCAGCGATAGGCGACTTCCCGCAGGTGCTGGCCAAGCTGAGCGCCGACGCCTACATGACCAGCCCGCCGCCCGCCTCCAAGACGGCGGCGCCGAGGTCGGCGGATACCAGCGGCGGCGGTGGCGGTAACACCAGCGGCGGCGCAGGCACCGGTCCCTAAGGCGGAATAGAGCCATGAAAGACATTTTTGACAAAATTGAGAGCTTCAAGGGCTCGCCGATACTGGCGGCGGTCGCGGCGATCCTGCTGGTAGTGCTGGCGGTAGCGCTGGCGGTTTCATGCGGCGGCGGCGATGAGACCGCTCCGTCCGCATCTTCGCCGCAGACGAAATCGCAGACCTTGCCCAGCACCTCGACCAGCACTAATAAATCAACCAAGCCGCTATCGCCAACTACCGGTGGATATTCGGTTTCATCTACAGACAGTTCCCAATCAGGCGCCAACATGTGGAGCACGGTTTTCGGCTCCCGCAAGAATCCATTTAAACAGCAGGTATCGCAGGGAGGCAGCACCGGGGGCACCGGGACCGGAACCGGCACATCGACGACACCGTCGACCAGCAGCTCCACGAGCACGTCCGGCACCACTTACACCGGATCGACCGGGTCCAGCGGCACGTCGGGAACGAGCGGCACGTCCGGAACCAGCGGCACGTCCGGCACGAGCGGCACGTCCGGCACGAGCGGCACGTCGGGCACCAGTGGCACATCAGGCACCGGCGGCACGGGCGGTACGAGCACACCCCAGCCGGGCAAATAAGCTCCGGGGGTTGATATCTTGCCGTTTCGTTATACTACCGCGGGCGAATCTCACGGACCGGAACTCATCGCCATCACCGAAGGCGTGCCGGCCGGACTCACTCTCGGCACTTCTGACATAAACTCCGATCTGTCCCGCCGCCAGCTAGGTTATGGCCGCGGCGGCCGCATGAAGATCGAAACCGACACCGCCTCGATCGTGAGCGGCGTGCGCCAGGGTACGACGCTGGGTTCACCGATCGCCGTCCGGATCGAGAATGCCGACTGGAAGAACTGGCAGGAGTCGATGTCAGCTGACGCTCCGGCGGCCGGCGGCAAAGAGACGCCACTGACCGTGCCTCGTCCGGGGCACGCCGACCTCGCCGGCCTGCAGAAGTACGGGCTCGGCGACGTGCGCAGCGTCCTCGAGCGCGCCAGCGCCCGTGAGACGGCGGCCAGGGTCGCGGTAGGCGCCATCGCCCGCAAGCTTCTATCCGGGTTCGGCGTAACCGTGTTGAGCCACGTGATCAGGATCGGCCGGGTTGAGGCCGATCTGGGCGCCGGGCTTACTCCCGATGACTTCCTCAAGGTAGATGAGTCGCCGGTGCGTTGCCTTGACGGCGAAGCCGCGGAATCCATGAAGGCGGCCATCGACGACGCCCGCAAGGCGGGAGAATCGCTCGGCGGCGTCTTTGAAGTCGTGGTCTTCGGACTGGTCCCCGGGCTCGGCTCTTATGCATCGGGCCCCGAACGCCTCGGTGGACGGATCGGCGGGGCGCTGATGAGCATCCCGGCAATCAAGGGAGCCGAGATCGGCGGCGGTTTCAGTCTGGCTGCCCTGCCTGGCTCCAAGGTTCATGACGAAATCTTTTTCCAGCAGCAAAACGGCTATTCCCGCGGCAGCAACAACGCCGGCGGGCTCGAGGGCGGCGTCACCAATGGCGAGGCCCTGATCGCCCGCGCCGCCATGAAGCCGATCCCGACGCTGACGTCTCCACTCAAATCTGTAGATGTATCAACCGGGAAAGAGCAGCCGGCGCTGAAGGAGCGCAGTGACGTCTGCGCCGTGCCAGCGGCGGCAGTGGTCGGTGAGGCGATGGTGGCTGTGGTCCTGGCCGATGCCATGCTGGCCAAGTTCGGGTCCGACAGCGTCGCCGACATCAAGGAATCCTACCTGGCGTACCTGGGGAGACTGAGGGGAAATTGGCCGAAGCCCTGATCCTCACCGGTTTCATGGGAAGCGGCAAGACCGCCGTCGGCAAACGCCTGGCGGAGAAGCTGGACCGGGATTTCTTTGACGCCGATCCCCTGGTCGAGGAACACATGGGCATGTCGATCAAGGAGATCTTCGAGATCCACGGCGAGCCGGGATTCCGTAAAGCAGAGGAAGCCGTGGTCATGGGCTTGCTCGGCGAGGCCACAAGGTCCGGCCGCGGAACAGTGATCTCCCTGGGAGGCGGCGCCGTGACCATACCGGCCGTTTACGAAAAACTTCTGGATGAGCCCATGGTGGTGCTGCTCGAGGAAGACGTCGACCGTGCCTGGCAGCGCGCCCATGGCGGCACCAGGCCGCTCGCCTCTGACCGGGAGCATTTTCGTTCCCTGTATGCAGAACGCGAGAGCATCTATCGCAGCGTCGCCAAGTACGTCGTCGATACGCGCGAACTCGATGCCGGCGAAGTCGCCGACAGGATCGTCGATTTGATCCATGAAAGGACCGGTACCCTTTGATCCAGCTGCTCGGCAATACCCGCAGCAAGGAATATCCTGTCTTCCTGAGCTCCGGCGCCGCTTTTGAGGCCGGCCAGCTCTGGACCTCGCAGGGTCACAAGGGCAAAGCGGTAATCATCACCGACAGCAACGTGGCCAACCTTTTCCTGGGCAAGGTCGAGACGGCGTTCACCTCAGCCGGGATCGCGGTCAAGGCGATCGTCGTCGACGCCGGCGAAGAAGCCAAGAGCCTGGCCGAGGCCACACGGCTCTACTCTGAACTCTTCCGCATGCAGATCCGGCGCCGTGACGCGGTCTGCGCGCTGGGCGGCGGCGTGGTCGGCGACCTGGCCGGCTTCATCGCCAGCACCTACATGCGCGGCATCGGCCTGGTGCAGATCCCCACGACGCTGCTATCCCAGGTCGACTCGAGCATCGGCGGCAAGGTGGGGGTCAACATCAAGGAAGCAAAAAATTTCGTCGGCTCCTTCTATCAGCCGGACATGGTCATCACCGACCCGGCCCTGCTGAAGACCCTGCCGCGGGGACAGCTGGTGGAGGGCCTGGCCGAAGTGGTCAAGTACGCACTGCTCTCCGGGGAAGAATTCTTCTACGCGCTGGAATCCAGTTACGAGGAATTCCTGATGCTCAACATGGCTTTCGTCGAACCGATGGTCCGGCGCTGCATCGAGTACAAGCTGGGCGTCGTCTCCGAGGACGAGCGTGATTACGGCCGGCGCGCGGTCCTCAACCTGGGACACAGCGTCGGGCACGGCATCGAGACCGCCGGCAACTACTCCGCTTATTCCCACGGGCAGGCCGTCGCCCTGGGCCTGCTGGCGGCAGTGAGGATCTCCGAGGAAGTGTTCTCGCTTCCGGGTGATTACGCCGAGAGGCTGAGATCGCTGCTGGACCTCCTGGGCTTGCCGACCCGGATGGAAGGACTTGACCCGGCCGAGATCATGGCGACCATGTCCAGCGACAAGAAGGCGGACGACACTTCCACCAACATGGTGCTGCTGAAGGAGATCGGCGAGCCGGTCATAAACTGTGACGTGGATGCGTCGCTACTGTCGCGCGAGATCGGGCGCCTGGCGCAGGGAGGCTGAAAATGAACAGCGAACTACGTACCGTTAACATCGCGCTTCTGCACGGGGTCAATCTCAATATGCTCGGGCAGCGCGACCCGGAGCACTACGGCACCCAGACCCTGGCCCAACTCGAGGCCAGGGCGGTCGAGGAAGCCAAGCGGCTGGGCATGCTCTGCAGCTCCTTCCAGACCAACCACGAAGGAGCCCTGGTCGAGAAGATCCAGGAGCTGCGCCTGATGTCATCGGGGATGATAATCAACCCCGGCGCCTGGACCCACTACAGCTACGCAATCCGCGACGCCCTGGAGCTGGTCGAGGGGCCGATCGTCGAAGTCCATCTATCGGACGTGGCCAACCGCCCCGAGGAATGGCGCCGCCATTCAGTGATCAGCGACGTCTGCGACCTCACGATCGCCGGCAAGGGCCCGGAAGGTTACGTCGAGGCTCTGCAGTGGCTGGCCTCGCGGCTGATCCCCGGCAGCTGAGATGACCGGGGCGCGGGGCAGAGCCAGGGCCGCGGCGATGCCGGCCAGGGGCAAGGCGGCGATGCCGGCCAGGCACGATTCACTGCTGGTCACCCATCTCCCCAACGTTCACTATCTGACCGGATTCACGGGCTCGTCAGGCTGCGTCCTGATCACGCCGCGCCGGCGCTATTTCTTCACCGATTTCCGTTACCGCGACCAGGCCCGGCGCGAGGTCAGGGATTTCGACGTCCGTATCACCGCCGGCTCCTCGCTCGATGGCTGCTGCCGCTACATAACCGCCCGCAATCTGAAGACGGGAAAGATCGGCATCGATGGCGCCCATCTGACCCTGCTGCAGTTCAAGCTGATAAAAAGACTCCTCAAGGGCATGGCTTTTACCGAAGCCGCCGGCGCGGTCGAGAAGATGCGCCAGGTCAAAACGCGGGCCGAGATCGCCAAACTGCGCCAGGCCTGCGAGATCGCCGATGCCGCCTACGGGAAGCTGGTCCGTTCCCGGGTCATAGGCAAGACCGAGAAAGAGATCGCCTGGCGGCTCGAGTCCGCCATGCGCGATGGCGGCTCGGGGCCGACGCCTTTCGAGATCATCGTCGCCTCTGGGCCGCGATCGGCCATGCCCCATGGCGTCGCCAGCGAGCGCGTCATCGGCAAGGGAGAGCTGGTCGTCATCGATATGGGCGCCAGCGTCGGCGGCTACTGCTCGGACGTGACCAGGACCTTTGCCACCGGCCCCCTTCCCGCAAAGCTTCGGGAGATATACCTCATCGTGCAGGAAGCCCGGCAGCGGGCTTTTGATGGTACCCTGGCGGGCGCCGCCGCCTCCGGCGTCGACGCCCTGGCGCGCGAACACATCGAGGCCGCCGGCTACGGCGCCGCTTTCGGCCACTCGCTGGGGCACGGGGTGGGGCTGGAAGGGCACGAGGGCCCGGTGCTCTCACGCGGCTCCAAAGACGTACTGGCCGCGGGGATGGCGGTGACCGTGGAACCGGGGATATACCTGGAAGGGAAGGGCGGTGTCAGGATCGAGGACACGGTCCTGGTCACGGACCGGGGCCCCGAGGCCCTGACGAAGTTTCCACGCGAGCTCACCAGACTCTCCTAAAACGGCGCCGCCCCGACCCTGAGGCTGCACGAGGCCCGGATCCCGGTTCTTCCCTTAATCAGGTCTAATAGTGTAAAATTCCCTCTTGCCCCTGTTTGTGCAGTCTTCTTGACCCTTCGGAGGAATCTTGGTTTCAACCAGCGACTTTAGGAACGGCATGGCCATCGAGGTCGAGGGCCAGATATTCACGATCGTGGAGTTCCAGCATGTCAAGCCCGGCAAGGGCGGCGCCTTCGTGCGCACAAAGCTCAAGAACATCGAGACCGGCGCCGTCATCGACCGGACCTTCCGGCCGGTGGACAAGTTCCGCCGTGTTCGCGTCGAGGCCAAGAAGATGCAATTCCTGTACGCGACTCCCGACGAGATCGTGCTGATGGACAACGAGAACTACGAGCAGCTGTCGCTGCCCCCGGCGCTTGCGGGCGACCGCCTGCAGTACATCCAGGACAATATGGAGGTCGAGGTCCAGCTGATCGACGGCAAGCCGGCCCAGATCGAGCCGCCGATGTTCGTGGAGCTGGAAGTGACCGACACCCAGCCGGGCGTCAAGGGCGACACCGTCAGCGGCGGCAATAAGCCGGCGACGCTGGAGACCGGAGCCACGGTCAACGTGCCGCTTTTCGTCAAGAACGGCGACCGCCTCAAGATCGACACCCGCACCGGCAACTATGTAGAAAGGGTTTAGGCTAGCATCCATATGGCCAAGGCTCGCCGCATTCTCATCACCGATACCACCCTCAGGGACGGCCATCAGTCCCTCTGGGCGACGCGCATGCGCACCAGCGAGATGCTGCCGATCCTGTCGGCGATGGACGATATCGGTTTTTATTCCCTGGAGGTCTGGGGCGGAGCCACTTTCGACAGCTGCATCCGCTTCCTGGACGAGGATCCCTGGGAGCGGCTGCGGACGATCAAGCAGCATTGCCCCAAGACTCCCCTGCAGATGCTCCTGCGCGGACAGAACCTTGTCGGCTACCGCCATTACGGCGACGATATCGTCCGCCGCTTCGTGGCGCGCTCGGCCGAGAGCGGCGTCGACATCTTCCGCGTCTTCGACGCTTTGAACGACACCCGCAACGTCGAGGTGGCGGCCGAGGCCATCAAGGAAGCCGGCAAGCATTTCCAGGGAGCCATCTCCTACACCATCAGCCCGGTGCACACGATCGACCATTACATGGAAGTCGCCCACATCTTTGCCGACATGGGCGCCGATTCGCTGTGCATCAAGGACATGGCGGCGCTGCTGTCGCCTTATCACGGCGAGCAGCTGGTGCGCCGCATCAAGGAAGAGATCGACCTGCCGCTGGAGCTGCACTGCCACTACATCGGCGGCCTGGCCCCGATGACCTATCTGAAATCGATCGAGGCCGGCGTCGACATCATCGACTCCGCCACCGTGCCGCTGGCATTCGGAGCCTCGAACCCGGCTACGGAGATGGTCGTCAGCGCGCTGACGGGAACGCCATACGACACGGGCCTCGAGCTAGGCAAACTTTTTGAGATCGCCAAATATTGGGAAGGCGTGCGTATCCGTGGCGAGTACAAGCGTGGCGTCACCTCCCTGACCCATATGCAGGTTTACTCGCACCAGGTGCCGGGCGGCATGATCTCCAACCTGGAGAGCCAGCTGTCGGAGCAGAATGCGCTCGACCGGCTGCCGGAGGTGCTGGAGGAGATACCCATCGTGCGCGCCGAAGTCGGCTACCCGCCGCTGGTGACGCCGATGAGCCAGATCGTCGGCACCCAGGCGGTGCTCAACGTGCTTTCGGGAAAACGCTGGCAGGTCGTTCCTGACGAGATGAAGTCTTACCTGCGCGGCCGTTACGGCAAGGCGCCGGGACCGATCAATCCCGACGTCATGCACAAGGTGCTCGGTGACGAGCAGCCGATGATCGTCAGGCCGGCGGACCTGCTTGATGAGACCGTGGAGAAGTTCGCCGAGGAGATCGGCGCCCTGGCCCACAACGAGGAGGATGTGCTCACTTACGCGCTCTTCCCGGCGACGGGACGCACCTTCCTGGAGAAGCGG
Source organism: Actinomycetota bacterium (assembly GCA_023382335.1). GTDB lineage: Bacteria > Actinomycetota > Thermoleophilia > BMS3ABIN01 > BMS3ABIN01 > JACRMB01. Next base: position 30,731 of record JAMCPM010000008.1, on the reverse strand, counting down.
CAGCACCGGGTGGAGGAGGACGTGTTTCAGATACAGGAAACGGAGGCAGCAAGTGGGGTTGAGATGGATGTAGACCGGATCAAGGAGCTCATTACCGCCGTCGAGGAATCCTCGATCGCGGAGATCACCATCGAGGAAGGCGACACCAGGATAACCGTCCGCAAGAGCGCCGAGGCGGCGCCGGCGGAAGCGGGGACCGCAGCGTCGGCCGCAGGGGCGGCTGCAGCTGCGGCGGCGGAGGAAGAAGCCAACAATTACCATGTGGTCAAGTCACCCATGGTGGGAACTTTTTACCGGGCGGCTTCGCCCACCAGCGATCCCTTCGTGGAGGAAGGCGACACGGTCAAGATCGGCCAGACGCTCTGCATCCTCGAAGCCATGAAGTTGATGAACGAGGTCACCTGTGAGATCGACGGCATCGTCAGGCGCGTCTGCGTTGAGAATGCCAAGCCGGTCGAGTATGGGCAGTCGCTGCTGTACATCGAGCCGGTTGAGGTCGAGGCGTAGAATGCCAATGCCGGTAAGTTCCCCTCGCTTGGACGGCTTCGCCAGTCCCGCTCGGGAAACATTCCCGGCATGTGCAATCTAGCCCTGCTTCACCAGTCTCGCTTAAGGCAACATGCCCGGCATGCGGGCCTGAACCGGCACCAGTCACGTGAGGGCATGCCCGGCGTGCGGTAGCGAAGCCATAGCAGGTCGAATGCTGATAACCGGGGTCGGGAAGATTCCGCGGAGCGGTTCTTCCCGAGGCAAAAGCGGAGCGGGATCTTCCCGGCCCCGTAATCACAGTCATTGACAGGAATTCCGAGATTTGATATCCAAGATCCTTATAGCCAACAGGGGTGAAGTCGCGCTCAGGGTCATCCGCGCCTGCCACGAACTCGACATTCCCTGCGTCGCCGTCTACTCCGAGGCCGACGCCGACTCGATGCATGTGATCGAGGCGGATGAGAAGGTCTGCATCGGACCCGGCCCCGTCAGCGAGAGCTACCTCAAGATCCCCCATATCATCGGCGCCGCCCAGATCACCGGCTGTGACGCCATCCATCCGGGATACGGATTCCTGGCGGAGAATCCCGATTTCGTGCTGGCCTGCGAGGATAACGACCTGATCTTCATCGGCCCCAGCGCCGAGATAATGCGGCGCATGGGCGACAAGTCGCTGGCCAAGCAGACGATGATGCAGGCGCGTATCCCGGTGGTGCCCGGCTCCGAGGGCACTGTCGCCGATTCCGCCGCGGCGGCGATACTGGCTTCCGAATACGGCTATCCGGTCATGATCAAGGCTTCCGCCGGCGGCGGCGGCCGCGGCATGCGGCTCGTTCCTTCCTCCGAGGAGATGGACAACCTTTTCAACACTGCCTGCAGCGAGGCTGAGACCGCTTTCGGCGACGGCGCCGTCTATCTGGAGAAGGCCATCGTCGGGCCCCATCACGTCGAGGTGCAGGTGCTGGCCGACAGGGCCGGCTCGGTGCTGGCCCTGGGCGAGCGCGACTGCTCGGTACAGCGCCGCCATCAGAAGCTGATCGAAGAATCGCCCTCGCCGCTGCTCGACCACGAGACCCGGCAGAAGCTGGCCGAGGCCGCGACGGCGGCCTGCCGCGCCTGCGGCTACGTCAACGCCGGCACCATCGAATTCCTGGTCGACGACGACCTCAACTTTTACTTCATGGAGATGAACACGCGGGTGCAGGTCGAGCATCCGGTGTCCGAGATGGTCACCGGCGTGGACATCGTCCGCGAGCAGATCCGCATCGCCCGCGGCGACCTGCTGCCGATGACCGGCGTCATCCAGCCCCGCGGCCACGCCATCGAGATGCGCATCAACGCCGAGGACCCGGCCAACGATTTCCGGCCCAATACCGGCACCATCAGCCGCTACATTCCCCCCGGGGGACCCGGCGTGCGCGTGGACTCGCATCTTTACGAGGGATACACCATCCCTGTTTTTTACGACTCCCTGCTGGCCAAGCTGATCGTCTGGGACTCCGACCGGCCGGCGGCCGTCCGCCGGGCCTTGAGGGCCCTCGACGAGTTCGTCATCGAAGGCGTGACCACCAACAAAGAGCTCTGCGCCCGGATCCTGGAGGCGCCGGCGTTCCTCAAGGGCGAGTACTCCACGGCCTTCATCGAGGAAAATGCCGCGCTGCTGGCTCCCTAGCCGCGGTTCAGTTTTAATCTTTTGGGGGAAAGACATGATGACCCCATGAACCCTCCATCGACATCAAGACGGCAGGCCCGCCGTGACGCCATGGTGCTGCTGTATCAGCACGACCTGACCGGGAACCCGGTGGCGGAGTTGTATAATAACCTCGAGAAAGACGAGGGCCGCGAGCTCGATGCCTTCACGCGCGAGGAAGTGGAAGGGGTCCTTTCCCGACGGGAAGAGATCGACGGGCTGATCGATGAATCGGCTGAAGGCTGGCCGGCCCACCGTCTGGCCGCCCTCGAGCGCAACATCATGCGGCTTGCCATTTACGAGCTGCGTTTCCGGGACGACATTCCCGCCGAGGTCAGCATCGACGAGGCGGTGGAACTCGCCAAACGCTTCTGCTCACACGAAGCTGGCGCCCTGGTAAACGGCGTCCTCGGCAGTATTGCCGGCAAAGAGGGCGCGGAAAAGTGAGGAGTTTCCATGAATGAAGAGAACAATATTGAGGAAATCTCCAGCGAGAGCGCCGACGAGCTGACCGGCGCGCTGGAGTCGACTCTCGAGAGCCTCAACCAGAGCATCGAATACATGGAGACGATCGTCCGCAAGCTCGAAGCCGGGGATTCTGACTGGGAAGAGTCGGTGCGGATGCTGTCCGAAGCCAATGAACTGGCGATGGAGAGCAGCCAGAAGCTCGACCGGGTGGTCCAGGATGTCGTTTACGGCTCCGGGGAAGACGAGCAGGAGCAGGACCCCATCCCGGGAATCTGACGGGACGCCGGTTTTGTGCTACCCCGACGAACTGACAGGAATTCTGCCTTGAGCTATCCCGACGAACTGACATGCCTGGTGGATGATTACCTGAGCGGACTTGCCTACGGCGAGGACGCGGTCATCTCGCCGCTGGCAGATGCCATGCAGTATTCTCTGCTGGCGGGAGGCAAGCGCGTCCGGCCGGTGCTGCTCTTGGCCGCCGCGGCCGCCTTCGGCCGCGAACCGGCCGGGTTGCTGCCGACCGCCGCGGCGCTGGAGATGATCCACACCTATTCCCTGATCCACGACGATCTGCCGGCTTTCGACGACGACGACCTGCGCCGGGGGCAGCCCACCAGTCACATCAAGTACGGCGAGAGCGTAGCCATCCTGGCCGGGGATGCGCTCTTCTCGGAGGCTCTCCGCCTCATCTGCGAGCGGCAGGAAGCCGGGCCGGCCGTGCTGCTCGAGGTGATCAAGGAGATCGCCATCGCCACCGGGGTCAAAGGCATGGTCGGCGGCCAGTACCTCGACGTGTCCGGAACCGCAGGCGAAACCGCCGACGATATCAGGCTTCTGCATTCGCTCAAGACCGGGCGCCTGATCATGGCCTGCGTCCATTGCGGCGGCCTGCTGGCGCAGGCGCCGGAAAAAGAGTTAACAAATCTTCGCCGTTTTGCGGCCGAGCTAGGATTGCTATTCCAGATAAAAGACGATATTTTGGATGTCGTTGGTGAAACGGCGCTTTTAGGCAAGCAGGCCGGCACCGACGCCAGGCTCGAGCGCCACACTTATGTCAGCGTCTTCGGACTGGAATCAGCGGAGCGCCTGGCGCTCGAATCCCGGGAAAGGGCCCTTTCGGCCCTCAGCCGGGTAGGAGGAAAAACCGACGCCCTTGCCGGGATCGCCAACTACATCTACGAACGCCGCCAATAGCCCGTGTCTCTTCTAGAGCAAATCCATTCCCCTTCCGATCTCCAGCGTTTCAACGACCGCGAGCTGCAGGTGCTCGCCGACGAGATCCGCGAGTTCATGATCGGCGCCGTCTCCAAGGTCGGCGGCCATCTGGCTCCCAGCCTGGGAGTGGTGGAGCTGACCCTGGCGCTGCACAGCGTTCTCGACAGCCCGCGGGACAAGATCATCTGGGACGTAGGCCACCAGTGCTACGCCCACAAGATCATCACCGGCCGCGCCGCCAGCTTCCATACCATCAGGCAATACGGCGGCCTTTCAGGATTCCCCAGCCGCAGCGAATCAGAGCACGACATCGTCGGCACCGGCCACAGCTCTACATCCATCAGCCACGGAGTGGGGATACAGGAAGCCATCCGGCTGGCGGCGGCGCAGGCCGAACTGGCCGGGGTGGAGGCCACGGTTGAAAGCGGCAAGTCGCTGGACGGTGAGGCGGCCGATGCCGTTGCTGCCGGGGCCGAGGCGCTGCTCGAGGTCGACGGCGGCAAAGAGGTTTTGGAGGAAGTCACCGGCGGCCACGTCGCCTGCGTCATCGGCGACGGCGCCCTCACCGGCGGCATCGCCTACGAGGCACTCAACCAGGCCGGGCATCTGAAGACGCCGCTGATCGTCATCCTCAATGACAACGAGATGTCGATCAAGCCCAACGTCGGCGCCATCTCACAATATCTGCACAAGCTGCGGCTCGATCCGACACTCTACAAGCTGCGCGAGGAGCTCGAGCACGGCCTCGACAAGATCCCCGGGATCCGCGGCGCCTCACGCTCGCTCAAGGAGAGCATGAAGGCTTTCCTGGTGCCGGGAATGCTGTTCGAGGAACTGGGCTTCGCCTACATCGGCATCGTCGACGGGCATGACGTCAAGGCTTTAAGGAAGAGCATCAGGGCGGCGATGGAGATCGAGCGCCCGGTGCTCATCCACATCAAGACCACCAAGGGTAAGGGTTATGAGCCGGCTGAGGCGCGCCCCGACACCTTCCACGGCATCGCGCCCTTCAGCATCAGCACCGGCGAGGCGATCAAGAAGCCCGGTCCCATCACCTACACCGAGGCTTTCGGCCAGGGGCTGGCGCGGATGGCCGCCGACGACGAGAAGATCGTGGCAATCACCGCCGCCATGTCCAGCGGCACCGGGCTCTACCATTTCGAGCGCAGCTTTCCCGACCGTTTCTTTGACGTCGGCATCGCCGAGGAGCACGCGGTGGCCTTCGCCGCCGGGCTTGCCATCGGCGGCTTCAAGCCGGTGGTGGCGATCTATTCCACTTTCCTGCAGAGAGCCTTTGACCTGCTGGTCCAGGATGTGGCCCTGCAGGACCTTCCGGTCGTGTTTGCCCTTGACCGGGCAGGGCTTGTGGGGGACGACGGACCCACGCATCACGGCATCCTCGACCTGGGCTATCTGAGCCTGGTGCCGGGCATGACGGTAATGGCGCCCGGGGACGAGGCCGAGCTGCAGAACATGCTGTTTACGGCGCTGTCGCTGGGCGGGCCGGCGGCGATCCGCTATCCGCGGCTGGCCGGGCGCGGCGTGGCCATGCCTGAGAACTTCGAGCTGCTGCCGGTGGGGAAGGCAGAAGTCATCGACCGCGGCGAAGGGGCGCTGCTGCTGGGACTGGGCACCGGCGTCGGCATCTGCCGCCGGGCGGCGCGGATGCTGGCCGAGCGTTTCGGCCTCAGGCCCACCGTCGTCAACGCCCGTTTTCTGAAGCCGCTTGATGAAAGCTTGATCCGTGAACTGGCGGCCGAGCATGAGCTGGTGATCACGGTGGAGGAGGGCACCCGCCAGGGAGGCTTTGGCGCCGCCGTGCGGGAGCTGCTGGCCGAGGAGGCCGGGGTCCCGATAAAGAGCTTCGCCGTGCCCGACCGCTTCGTCAGCCACGGCAACCGCAATCAACTACTGCGCGACATCGGCCTGACTCCGGAAGCGGTGGCTGACTACGTCGGCGGCAAGCTGCTGGAGAAGAAGATCATCTCCGCCGACCGCCGCAAGGTCTCCGGCGACGAATATCAGGGGGACAGTTTTGGGGACACATAACTAAATTCATAGTTTTAGGGACACATTACTTAATTGCCAGTTTTGGGGACACATTAACTAATTGGCGATTTCAGGGATAGGTTGATCGGGCAGCTACACCGGCTGCTTTTTTTTGTTCCAAAATGCGGCAAGTGATTTCTGGCGTCAGCCGATTCTGATTGACATGTATTTAGAAACGGAATATAAGCTAATGTCATGCCAAGAATCGCGCGGGTGGTTGCGCCCGGAGTGCCACATCACGTTACGCAACGCGGAAATCGCAAGCAGCGGACGTTCTTTAACAGCGGAGACTATCGGGCATACATTGAATTGCTGGCGGAGTGGTGCGATCGCTTCGCCGTTGAAATCTGGGCATATTGCCTCATGCCCAACCACGTCCATCTGATCGCCGTGCCTGATACGGCTCCAGGTCTGACCCTCACCCTCAGGGAAACCCACCGTCGCTACACGCTGCGCGTCAATCGGCGCGAGGGCTGGCAGGGATATCTGTGGCAGGGCCGGTACTTCTCGTTCCCCATGGACGACGCCCACTTGCTGCTTGCCGGCAGGTACATCGAATTGAATCCGTTGCGCGCAGGTCTGGCCAAGCGACCCGAAGAATATCCCTGGAGCAGCGCCGCGGCCAATATGTTCGGGAAGAAGGACAGGCTGGTCGCCGGGGCGAGGCTCCCATCGATGATCGCAGACTGGAAACGTTTCATCGGGGAAGGGATTGAACCCTCCGACGCGGAAATCTTCAAAAAGCACGAGCGTTCCGGAAGGCCCCTTGGCGGAGACAGCTTCGTTCGGGAGCTGGAGGCCGAACTGGGGCGTTCGCTGCGAAAACAGAAAACCGGTCCCAAGACGTTATGTGTCCCTAAAACTGGCAATTAAGTAATGTGTCCCTAAAATCCTAAAATCTTGTCCCTAAAACCATGAAAAAGCGGCTAGACACCATCCTCGTTGAGCGGGGACTGTTCGCCACGCGGTCCCAGGCCGCCGCTTCGGTCATGGCCGGGGAAGTGAAAGTCGCCGGCCAGACCATAACCAAGGCAGGCGCCCAGATCTCCCCGGACGCCGAAATCACCCTCAAGGAAGAAACCCGCTACGTCTCCCGCGGCGGCCTCAAACTCGAACGCGCCTTCCAGCAATTTCCCATCGATGTCGAAGGCAAGGCCGCGATCGACGTTGGCGCCTCGACCGGCGGCTTCACCGACTGCCTGCTGCAGCACGGCGCCCGCAAGGTGATCGCCGTCGACGTCGGCTACGGCCAGCTCGACTGGAAGCTGCGCCAGGATCCGCGGGTAGAGGTCCTGGAACGCACAAACGTCCGCGGCCTCACGCCGGACATGCTGTCAGAACCGCCGGATTTCGCCACCTTCGACGTCTCCTTTATTTCCCTCAAGAAAGTTTTTCCCGCTGTGATAAAATGCCTCAGCACCGGTTTCCGGATAGTGGCGCTGATCAAGCCGCAGTTCGAGGCCGGCCGCGAAAGCGTGGGCAAGGGCGGAGTCGTCCGCGACAAGGAAACCCACCGGCAGGTGCTCGCAAGCATATGGGATTACGCCGAAGAGCTGGGGCTCGACGTTTTGGGGCTGACCAAGTCCGGAGTACGGGGCCCCAAGGGCAACATCGAATATCTGATCTACCTGGCCGATGGCCGGCACGCGGCCGAGTCGTTTCAGCAGGCGGCCGAGCCGCTCGAGCGAGACAGCACGATAGAAAAAATACTTAATCAGGGGGATCGGTCCTGGTAACAAGAATCGCAGTCATCAGCCATCGCCAGCCGGATGCGACCCATGCCGCCCTGATCCAGGTCCTGGAACTATGCCGCGAGCTGTCGATCGAGGCGCTCGTCCCCAGCCGCGAGGTCAAGAAACATGCGCTCGGCGACTGCGGCGATCTGGCCACGGTTGTTCCCAACCTCGATGACGCCAGTGTCGATCTCTGTATCGCCCTCGGCGGCGACGGCACCATCCTCAGGGCATTCAACCGTTTCCCGGAAATGCAGACCCCGGTTCTGGGAATAAATTTCGGCCGCGTCGGCTTCCTTTCGGCGATCGGGCCGGAAGAGGTCCCGGATCGCCTCAGAAGCATTCTCAAAGGCCAATTCGACACGCTCGACCTCAGCCTCATCGAGATGGACCAGGACGGCGCCAGATCTCTGGCGCTCAATGATGTCGTAGTGCACAAACCCGACGGCGGCTCGGTGGTGAGGCTCTCCTATGCGGTCGCGGGAGTGCAGTTCCCGCCCCTGGCCTGCGACGGCATGGTGCTGGCCACTCCGGCGGGCTCGACGGCATACAATCTATCCAACGGCGGCCCGCTGATGTCGCTGGCGCTGGAAACCATGGCGCTGACGGCGATATCGCCCCACACCCTGATGTTCCGGACTCTGGTCATCGGCCCCGGCGTCGAGGTCCAGCTTGGCAACGAGACCCGGGGCTGCGCCGCAAAAATATACGTGGACGGCCGCGACGGGGGAGAGATCGCCACCGGCGAGAGCATCAGGATCTCCCTGGCCTCGCAGAAGGCCCATCTGGTGCAGCCTCCGGGCGCCGATTTTTACCGCACGCTCCGGGACCGCTTCATCCACCCTTCTGGATAATCAATCGCCGTGCTGAGTGAGCTTCACATAGAGAACCTGGCCGTGATCGACGGCGCCCGGATGCTCTTCTCCCCGGGGCTCAACGTCATCACCGGCGAAACCGGAGCCGGCAAAACCATCCTTGCGCATGCGATCTCCCTGCTTCTGGGAGTGCGCGCCGACAGCGCGCTGATCAGGCCCGGCGCAACCGAGGCGACCGTCGAGGCGGTGTTCAGCCTGCCCGATGGCTGCTTTGCCGACCTCGAGGGCGAGATAGACATTCCTGAAGGGGAAGAGCTCGCCGTGCGCCGCCGTATCTCGCGTGACGGGCGCAGCCGCGCCTTTGTCGGCGGCCGCACCGTGACGCTCGCGGTGCTCTCGGAACTCACCGGACGCCTGCTGGCATTCTCGGCGCAGCACGAACAGCGCCGCATGATGATGGCCTCGCGCCAGCTTGACATCCTTGACGACTTTGCTGGGAGTGGGCTGGCGGCGCTTTTCGATGAATATTCCATCCTTTACAGCCGCCGCGCGCAACTGCAGTCGCGGCTCAGCGACCTCGACCATGATTTCGAAGCCCGGCAGCGCGAGGCCGAGCTGCTTAAGTTCCAGCTGGCCGAGATCGAGGCGGCGGAGCTGGCCCCCGGGGAAGATACGGATCTGGCGTCAGAGCGTGACCGCCTGGGCCATGCACGTGAACTGCGGGAAGCCTCCGGAGCCCTGGCGACGGCGCTTGCCGGCGGCGACCCGGGCGGCGAGAGCGAAGGCCTGATCGACTCGCTTTCCCTGGCGCTTTCGCGCCTCGAGAACGTGTCCGGCGCCGACGGCGATCTCGACAGCATCACCGGGCGCCTGCAGAAAATCTTTTACGAGCTGGAAGAGATCGGGCGCTCGGCCCGCGAATATTCCGAGGGCGTTCAGGACGACCCCGCCCGCCTGGCGGAGATCGAGCAGCGGCTCGACCTCATCGGGCAGCTCAAGCGCAAATACGGCGAGGCCGGCGAAGCCGCCGCCGCGGACGCGAGCGTCGCGGACACCTGTGCCGATGGCACGAGCCCGAGCGCGGTTGCCGCCATCCTGGTATACGCCCACAAGGAGGCCGGGCGGCTCGAGGAGCTCGCCGGCGACCTCGAAGGCAAGCCGGCGCTCGAAGCCAGACTCGCCGAAACCGAGCAGGAAATGATCGTGCTGGCAACAAGCATGAGCGCTCTTCGCCGCGAAGCCGCCGCGCGGCTGCAGGAAGAGGCGGGGGAGCACCTCCGCGACCTTGCCTTCAACGATTGCGGTTTCGAGGTGCGGCTCTCGACGGCGGGGAGCGAAACCGGCGAGCGAGAAATCAACCCCGAATCGCTGAACTCCACCGGCGCCGACAGCGCCGAATTCCTGGTGCAGCTGAACCCCGGCATGCCGGCAACGCCTCTGCGCGAAACGGCTTCCGGCGGCGAGCTGTCACGGATCATGCTTGCTATCAAAAGCGCGGTGTCCACTTCTCGCGATACCGCGACTCTGGTCTTCGACGAGATCGACGCCGGCATCGGCGGCAAGACCGGAGCGGCGGTCGGCGCCAAGCTGAGGAGCCTGTCGGCGGACACGCAGCTCATATGCATCACCCACCTGCCCCAGATCGCCAGCTGCGCCGAGACCAGTTTTCGTGTGCTAAAGCTGTCGGAAGCGGGAAAGACAACAACATCGGTCGAAAGGCTCGAGGGCGGCGCCCGGGTAGACGAACTCTGCCGCATGATGGGTTCCAACCCCGAAGACAAAAAGGCCCGCGCCCACGCCGCCAGCCTGCTGGAGGAGTAAAAATGCAAGTCCGAGGAGTGAACGAATGAAAGCCAGAGTCGCCGTCATCAAGACAGGTCCGGAAACAGCGGTCGAGGATTTCGGCAAGCTGATGCGGGCCGCCGGTTATCTCGATCACATCGACCGCAGCAAAAAAACCTGCCTCAGAATCAATCTTTCCAGCGATGTCTGGTTCCCGGCCGCGTCGACCACGCCCTGGCAGCTCGATGGCGTCATCAAGGCGCTCCTCGACGACGGCTTTGCCGCCGAATCGATCATTCCGGCGCTCGGCCACAGCGATGACGTCGACGACCACGCCGGAGCGGCTTACAACGGTTTCACCACCGTCGCCGCCAGCCATGGGCTTGAGCTCACCCGGCTGCACGAACCGCCGGTCGACTGGATCCGCTATGAGCCCAAATCAGAGATGCTCGTCCTCGACAGGCTCTTCCAGGAAAAGGGAATCTTCCTGCCGGAAGTCATCTTTGATACCAATGTCATCCATCTGCCCACGGTAAAGACGCGCCTGCTGACCGGCACCGCCGGGGCCATGGAGAATGCGCTGGCGGGCATGGTCATGGGCAGCGGGCAGGACAGCACTGACATCAACGAGGTCCTGGTCGATCTGCTGGCGATCCAGAAGGAAGTCCACAGCGGTGGCTTCGCGGTCACCGACGGTACCATCTGCGGCGACGGTCCCGGACCCAGGCAGTTGATGCCGTTCATCAAGGATTACATCATCGCCGGCGCCGACCAGGTGGCCGTGGACGCCGTCGCCGCGCACATGATGGGCTTCGATCCCATGGACATCAGGTACATCCGGCTGGCCGGCGAGCGCGGTCTCGGCTGCGGCGCCTTCGATGACATCGAGATCATCGGGGAAGACATCGCCGCCGTCGATTTCCAGTTCAGGGGAGAGGGCGGCGCCCCCTACGGCGTGCAATCGAAACTCTTTTACGACTATTACTGGTATCCCTTCGTCGGCTGGCCGCGTCTCAACCGCATCGCCGAGACCGAGTGGGGGCAGCTGCTGCAGAGTTATCTCCCGGAAGGGGCGGAGATCGAGAATCAGGGAAGGAGCCGGGCGGACGTTATCGCTGTCGCGGCCGCGGCGCTTGTGGGCCTGGCGGCGGCCACGAAGATGTTCCGCCGGAAAAAATAGCGGGCTGAGGGGGGCTTCATAGCAAACCCTGTAAACCAGGCAGGCGCGGCAAAATCAGCGGCCGCGGCAAAACCGGCGGGCGCGGCAAAACCACCGGGTGCCGAAAAACCGGCGGGCGACCGGCGCTACCACAGCATCCGCATGGTGCTCGTCTATGTACTGGTCGCCAACCTGGCGGTATCGCTCGGAAAGGGCGTAGTTGGCTGGCGGGCGGACTCGATAGGCATGGTGGCCGACGCTTTCCATTCCCTCATGGACGGCTCCTCCAACGTCATCGGCCTGATCGGCATCAGTCTGGCGGCCAGGCCCCGCGACGACAGCCACGCCTACGGACATGCCAAGTTCGAGACCTTCGCCAGCATGGGAATCGTTATCCTGCTACTGTTGACCGCTTTTCAGATCGGTGAGAGCGTCTATGGCAGGGTGACATCAGATAACCCTGCCGTCCCGGAAGCCGGGCTGCTGCCTTTCGCGGTCATGGGCGTGACCATCGTCATTAATGTCGCCGTGACCCTCTACGAGCGCCGGCAGGGCAGGAAGTTGAGCAGCGTCTTTCTTGTGGCCGATTCGCGCCATACCTTGAGCGACATCTACGTGTCCTTCTCGGTCATTGCCAGCCTGGCCGCTGTCCGCCTGGGATATCCCATGATCGACGCCGTCGTCGGCGGCTTCATCGCGCTGGTCATAGCTTACGCGGCTCTCGGCATCATGAGGGAAGCCTCGGTGGTGCTGCTCGACCGCGCCGTGCTCGACCCGAAGGCGATCGAGGAGATCTGCATGAGCGCGGGCGACGAGGGGATCCTCGGCTGCCACAAGATCCGCACCCGCGGCAGCGAGTCAGGCTACTGGATCGACCTGCACCTGCTGGTGGAGCCGCAGCTGACCACAAAGAAATCGCATAGCCTGGCATCACATGTCGAGCGGCGCCTAAAAGACAGGTACGGCGAGCAGACGGATGTGATCATCCATATCGAGCCGGGGAAGTGAAAGCGAGGCGGTTCCGGGGGGAGGTTATGTCGTTCTCAATGGGATTATTCGTCAAGGTTCGAACCCCGTAAGGTCCACCAAATCATCCTTATTCGAACTTTCGTCGAATAGGGCTCCGAATAAGTCGGTATATTCAACCTTATAAATCTTACGATCCTTCACGTAGAGCTTTTCAAAGAAGGCTTGGTTAAAGAGCCTTTTTGTTTTGGGTTTGCATTGTTTATAAGCCTCGGCACAGTGGGAAGCCAGGTGCGCCGCCTTATCTAGAATCACTCTGTATTGATCCAGACCGCCCCTTATCGTTTTTAGCCGTTTCTCTGAGGACTTCATTTCAGCCGAAATCCTGTCTTGCTCTGCTTTGAGAACGTCCAGCTCGATTGCTCCGGCATAATACGCTTTCATCAGTTTCAGCTTTTCATCAGCCAGTTTGGTGATTCTCTTGCCAAGGAATTGTTCTTCCATAGCGTTGTTTGACTGACGGCCAATCAGCTTCTCATTGAAATCTTTTTTTATCTTTTCAATTTGATCCTGGGTCAGCTGGATATTCTCTCAATTACTCTACTCACGATATTCGATATCCACTGTGTTCACATATAGCTCTTTGCATTTTGTGAACTTCTTTTTCTGGCCTACACAGTAGAAATAGACATATTTTTTCTTGGCGACATCGACAGACATTCTTGAACCACATTCCCCACAATAAAGCGTGCCTTTAAGATAGTGGGGATGTTTGCGTGTGCGTTCACCGGCAACATTGTGAACGTTCATCACTTCCTGAACCTTCTCGAAAGTATCTTCGTCAATCAGCGCCTCGTGGTTTCCCGGGTAATTAACACCTTTCCACGGGATAAGACCAATATAAATAGGGTTCAAGAGAAGAGCATTGACGCTGGAAAGAGCCATCGGATTATTACCGCCTCTCCGATTAGTAACGCCCCTTTGAACCAGGAATTCTCGAATATCGTGAGTAGAGTAATTGCCAGTGCCATACAGCTGAAAAGCTTCTTTGATATGAGGAGCAGTTTCGGGATCTACTACGATTTTGGAAATGCTGTTTTTCCTGAAACCCTTTCTTTCATTTTTATAGCCAACGGGGGCCTTAAACGGCCAACCGCCCCGCTTGGCTTTCTCTGCCATCCCTTTTTTTACTTCAGTAGCGAGATTTGCGGAATAGAATTCAGCCATGAGAGCGTGAATACCCTCAACCAAGTTGCCAGAGGCAGAATCTTCAATATTCTCCATGACAGATTCCAGGACGGTTCCGGCCCGTTTGAGAATCGCTTTGATAGTGATGTGATCTTCCATGTTCCGGGCGAGCCGGTCGATCTTGTGAACGACGACTACCTGAACATCTTTTTCTTTCTTGATTCTTGAGAGCATTTCTTGAAGCTGTGGTCGGTCTTTCGACCTGGCCGATTCGCCCCGGTCGGTGTACTCATCAATAAGCTTCCAGCCCTTTTCCTCGATATATTTGACGCACGCTTCTCTTTGGGCAGGGATAGAATAGCCCTCATTGCTATCAGCCCTTTGAGCTTGTTCTTTGGTTGATACTCGGAGATAAATAACACAGTTCATTTTTAACCCACCCTGGCGCTGCTGCCGCTTAACCCTTTTTCGAAATTAGCCCAGACTTTGAGCCGTAGCCGAACCAGTTCCTCGCGGACCTGAAAGTGTTCGGCGATCTCATCTAGGCGCGCCTTGTCAGCCATCAGTCGCAAAAGCGAAGAAAGTGGAATGAGCAGACAGGCGGCGAAGACGTTAGCCTGCTTCTCATGGTAGTTGCCGAAGGAGTAAATCCGCTTCTGCATGGCGAGATGGTTGCCGGCATGAAACAGATGGTGTCCGACTGCGTGAGCTACTAGCTCCCGCTTTTCCCGAACGGACAAATCCTGACGGATCACAATTGAGCCCCGAAAGTAGTACTCCCGCATTCTCCCCGTTAGCTTGTCATCGTAGATAACAGAAAGACCAAGACCGTCTGCAATTCTGTCTAGATCGGTCCCGTAGTTTTCGTGTATATGATTGGCTCTGTCGATTACTCGCTTCATGATCGTTTCTTTCTGGGCGTTCGGGAATGAATGACGTTCTCAAACGACCTGATTAAAGACTGCTTTTCCTCGCGGGTCATGTTCGGGACTTCTTTGAACATCAGCGTGAACGCAGGATCATCCAATCCCAATGCCTCAAGCTTGTATTCCAAAAGGAGGTCGTCCATTTGCTCGGGGGAGAGTCCGAGGACTTCGCCCCATTTGTAGAGCTTGTCGCCCTGGGGAATGAACTTGCCTCGCTCGGCATCCGAGATGTAGCTGTTCGTCTTATAGCCCAGAGCTTCCCGTATCTGCTCCTGGCCGATGCCCCGCTCATGCCTCAATTGTCTTAATTTGTCGCCAAAATGTTTGGCCATTTATCGTTTCCTTACGCTAATTTCTCCTAATATAGAACAGAAACAGAACTCTGGCAAGACCCTTTTTATACACAATCTGTGGAAAACTTTCCTATTGACGGCACTTGTAAGACTACGATATTATTTTAATACATATAGCAGGGCAGGGAGCTAACGGGAAAGAAATCCCGTTTCTTTTTCCCTCACTATATCGTAAGCATACGATTTAAGAGCTTTGGAGAGGCAAAAATGATCGAGGTCTATCCCAAAAAGATCGATCCTGAGAGGGTCAAGCGCCAGCTGGATAAGCTGGTGACCGCCTTTTTGGATGCGGCCGAGGAGATGCTCGACAAAGAAAGAGAAGCCCTGAAAGCGGCAGATACAGCGCCTAAACCCACCCAATAGGTCTTACATTGATACTTACAACCGCTGTAAGACCCAATTATAAGACCCAAAACCTTGAAAACATTAAAACCACCAGGGGGAAATTAACAGGATTTGCGGGGCATTTAGCCCACTTCAATCCTGCGCCGTCTGTCTTCGTTTGTAGGTCGAAACGAAGCCCGACTTCCCGCCCCTCGCCCTACGGGTTCACTACGTCGAGGCGCGGGAAGTCTGGCTTACAGCCAGACGGCGCTTCCTTCGGTCGCTTAATTTCCCCTGGTGAAAAACACGAAAACCAATGACAAGAAAAAGAGAGAACAATCGAATATCGCCAATGGTTCTTACTACTCGGGATGTATCCATAATCCTGAGCGTTTACGAGAACCGGTTTTTGAAGCGCGACCAGATCCAGCGGCTCTTTTTCCCCAACGCTTCATTGGTGGCATGCAATATGCGCCTCAAGAAACTCAACGAGCACCAATTTGTGGATCGCCTTGAGCGTCCGGCAACTTCCGTCATCGCACAGGCAGTTTACGCCCTCGACAAGCGTGGGGCTGACATTGTGGCGACTTCGCTTGAAGTGGATCGCCACAAGATTAGATGGAACCGCGCCAGCAACCGCGTTGAATGGCTGTTCATGGATCACACGCTCGGGGTTTCGGAGTTCAAGGTTTGTCTTGATATCGCGCTTGCTGGAAGACCGGAAGAGATCTTTTTCTATCAGCGGGGCGACAAATCGCACCTGCGCCGGATTTCCGTAACGGGAGCCAAGAAGAAGTATTTCGTCGTCGCACCTGACGCATTCTTTGGAATACAGAGCGGGAGAGGCAAACATATCTTCTTCTTGGAAGTAGATATGGGAACGGAAACGCTGTCGCGGTTCGCTGAGAAGGTGACAGCTTACAAAAGATATTGGAAATCACGACAGTACACAGAGGAATACGGTTTTAATCACTTTCGCGTCCTGACGGTCGCGGAAAGTGAAAGACGCCTGGTCAATTTGATTCAGGCGACAGGGAAAGCTGGGGGGAGGCAGATGTTTCTGTTTACGACCTTCTCAGAGATTCAGAGAAAAAGCCCCCTAGGAAGCATATGGCTTTCTCCCTTCACAGATTCACCAACTTCTTTGTTGGAATAGCCCGCCAGGGCAAGAGCCTTCGGAGTTAGATCCCAAAAGGACAAGGCTCTTTTTCGAAAACTTACCACGCACTTTGAACATTCGGTAGGTACTGCTCTTCACCGGCTTCGGAAGGTCCGGTTCAGGCTGCGGGTAAGCGTCCCTGAATCGGGCCGAAGGCTCAAAGTACCGCCACCCACCCAATGCGTTTCCCAAAACCTGTGCTGGCCTCTGCATGCCCGCACACCAATTTAAGGAGGAAGTCATGACCCTGACAATCTACGAACGGATTTTCGCAAAGTTGGAGAAAATTCTGGGGGAGGACATGGAGGACATACCGCAATATCAGCAATTCCGGGCTCGCGGTTTCATGGAGCTGAACGTTGATCTTCTTCACGAAGACGAAGAATCAGTCACCATTGCCCTGAGCCACTACTTCAAGCAGAACGGCGACATGATTCCCGACCCGGACATGGAAGTAAGAATCTACCCGGAAATGAAAATGGCTGAGGCCCTGACCTATCAGGACAGCTTCGGCTACCGCGAAGTCTATCCTGCGCCCAGTCAGGTGTATCTAAAGGCCAAGAAGGACTTAAACGTCTTTCTGAACCAGTGGCTTTCATACATCCTTGAGCAGGGGTTCGAGAGGGTCGGGTGCTGGACGCCATGAATCTTGAACTTCTGAAGGTCAGGGATATCGCCAAGGGTGAACCTATCCGCTCTCCGCATGACGTGGCCAAGTTCGTTCAGGGAAACATGAGCGAGGAAGCAATGGCCGACCGCGAGTGCTTCTGGATTCTCCACCTCAACGCCAGGAATCAGGTGATCGAGAAAGAGCTGACCGCAATCGGTTGTGTGAATTCATGCATAGTCAGACCGGCAGACGTGATGAGAAAAGCCGTCATAAACGGCACGGTGGCCATCATTGCTGTTCACAACCACCCGAGTGGCAGTCCCGAACCAAGCATGGAAGACATGAATCTGACAGAACGGCTCAGGAAATCATCAGAGATCTTGGGCATACAGCTTCTTGATTCGGTTGTCATAGCGTCGGGAGGAAAGGTTCAAAGTATCATGCGCTAAAATTGCGCAAAATAAGGCACAGCTCAAAACTGTGCCTTTATTCTTTCAAAGTGATAATCGAAACTGAAGGAGGAACGATGGGTTGTGAAAACTGCAAACAGGCGCTGGAACTTGTTGAAGAATGCCAACAAAAATTACGTGAGATCGCAAAGGTTCTAAAAACCGAGCCAGAGAAATTCGCTGTTTACGAACCACCTTGCATGGATCTGTACAAAGACCGTCTACTTCTCAAGATTACTGAAGCAGGAGCTTTGTGCGGAATGTCCCGCTCGACCGCCTATCAGATGCTCTATAACGGTGAATGGGGCAAGATCGCGATAAGACTTAGTGAACGCTCAATCCGCATTCCGATGAAAAGCTTGATGGACTGGATTGAGCAGAAGAGTTCTGATTATTCTTGAGCAATGATTAAGGCTCGGAATATAATCATTCAATATGGATTCAGCTCTGAAAATTGGTATGACCTATGACGATGCCGACGAGGTCGTCGGTTTTTATTTGCCCGAAGAGGACAGATCTACACACGTCTATGTGCTTGGTAGTTCAGGTGTTGGCAAGTCAAAGGGTCTGGCGACCTGGATACTCGGCGATATCATGAACGGCAATGGATGTGGGGTTATTGATCCTCACGGCGATTTAGTGAATGACATAGTTGGAAATCTTGACGACTTTCGAAACGTCACCCTGGTCGAAATGACCGACCCCGACAACATCATTGGTTTCAACCCTCTCGAACAGCAAGAAGGAATCGACCCGTACACCCAGACCTTGGAGCTCATCGAGGTTTTCAGGAAAATCTGGAACCTCTCAGATGACAAGACACCCAGGCTGATCGAGATATTGCGGAATGCTGTTTTGACCCTCATCGAAGCGGGCGGAACGATGCTCGACATCGAACCGCTTCTCACAAATGAACAGTTCCGCAAAGAAAAAATGAAGCACGTGACTTATGAGGCCGTCGATTCCTTCTGGCACAACAGATATGAGAAGTGGAATGAGAAAGAGAGAATATCGAACATCGAATCTACACTCAACAAAGTTTCCTCATTTACAAGCGATCCAAGAATCCGTCTCATGCTCTCAGCCAAGAAATCAACGATTGATTTCAGGCAGATTATGGATGAAGAGAAAGTGGTCCTCATAAATCTGGCTAAGGGAGTATTGAGAACAAACAGCTTTCTTCTTGGAGCTCTATTCGTGGCCAAAATCCAAATGGCAGCAATGTCGAGAGTTGATTTACCGCCGTCAGCCAGGAAGCCATTTTATCTATATGTGGACGAGTTTCAGAACTACGCAACGTTGAGTTTTGCGGAGATCATGAGCGAAGCCAGGAAATACGGCCTATCCCTTGTCCTGGCACATCAGAGTCTTGTTCAGCTCGACCAGCAATTACGAGATATCATCCTCGGCAACGCAAAGAACTTTGTTATTTACAGATGCGACAGGCAGGACGCTGAACTGATCGTGAAGTACATCAAAGATTACGACCCATATGATTGGAAGCTCAGAAACGAGGACTCATATACCTATTTCACGAAGGACGAGCAGAGGGAGGAAGGCATAAGCGAACTAATCGGCCTTCCAACTCAGGTCGCCATTCTAAAAACGAAGGGCAAAGATCATATGACATTCCGAACCTTCGATTTGGAAGAAAGCTGGCGACTGGAACAGAATCTGGCAACGCTTAGACGACTTAATAAGGAATCAGGAAGAACAATCAGCTTAGCCAAACTGGACGAAGAAGTTACTTTTCCCGATTCAGAAGTTGTCACATTCCCTGATCCAATTGCCGCCGAGCAGGACGAGCCCTATAGCTTCCTAGACTAAAGCGGACCAAGCAGACCACTGGATTCCTTGATTCGCTTCGATTTGTCCATGCTGAATTTATCCATGAGATTGCCGGCGGCTTCCTTGGCGCAGTCGATGGTTACGGAGGCAAAGCCAATCAGCTTGTTATGGTCATGGACGTAAATGTTCTTAAACAGCCGAAATAAGATCTTGCCGAGAAATGGAATACTGTAGAACCAATCACCTCTTCGATACAGGACGTAATGGAGGAAGAGGTCATCACCAGTTATGTCATAGGTGATGTAGCTCGAATAAGTAGGGCTATAGACGATTCTTAAAGCAGGCCCACCCTGACCTGTTAGACCGAAATTGATTCGCTCTTTGGTGAAGTTTGTGTTTCTCTTTGCAATTTCTTGCTCGGCAAGAGCTAAATATTCCTCGCCCGCTTGATTCTGCCCAGGGAGATAAGCACCCCATCTTTGAACTACGTTTTCCTCTTTGAGATTCTTAGTGAGTCTTAAGATTGTTGCGACAATGAGCACGATAATTAAAATCCAAAAAAATCCAGTTATCGAAAGCATTACCTGCTCCTTTCATAATTGGGGCGGAAAGTATGATAAAGATGAGCATTGCTACAAAAAGCGATATGATTACCGCGGAAACGAGCATTTCCGACTAAACTGATTGTATTGGCTCATCAGCCGGAAAATTTATCACCGTATCTAGAAGCTGTCAACGAATAACTTCTGTCCGCTTCATTTTGTAATGTTATGTATTACAAAATTGCTAAAACAACATAAAAGTATTCATATATCAACTAAATAGCCTTATACTGGTTACGTATAAAACACTAAAATCTGAGGATAATATGACCAAAGAAGAGAATTTTTTTAAAGCCCTTCAAGAAGTATTTGTTGGAGTGAAGATTGAAGGTGAGGGTGGGTTCATAAATCTGATGCGGATAAAGTCCCGATATTATTCGCAAATTGAAAAACTATTAAAGGCAGATATTGATAAAACGGTAAAAAAATATCCTGCTTTTCGGGAGGAACTATTTGATAAATTATTTTCCTTCTTCAGCCGGTATTTCTCTGAGAGCGGTTCAATCCTTTTTAATTCCACACCATTCCATAACAATGTTTACGAAAAGGTGTATACGAATGAGCAAGATGTAATTCTTTTTTGGAAAACGCACATGCTCTTCTATGTCAAAACGGACAATATATTTCGGAGCCTCCCAATTGAATTCGATGACCTAAAGCTATTCTTCGATGCGTCCACCATGCAGGGCAAAAGAGCCAATGAGAAGCGATCACTAGTGTTCGACTTAAAAAATATTAGGACAGATGGAGTAATAGTTTTTGCGGTGAATTATTCAAAGGGTGGTGCAAAAACGAAACATGATGTAATTCTAAAAGAGCTGAAGAAGAAAAAGATTCGCATATCTGAAGAGCAACTTCTTAAGGCGTTTAAGATATTTAATCGACAGTCGCAAGTGGATTATTTTATCAACAAGAATGCGAACGCTTTTTTGAAAGAACAGTTTAAGCTATGGAGTTATCAATACTTTTGGGTGGGTGCAAACGATTGGTCAAAAGATAGAATTAATGAATTACAGGTTCTCAAAGATATTGCTTTTAAGACCATTGATTTTATAAGTCAGTTTGAAGAAGAGTTGGTAAGAGTCTGGAATAAACCAAAGTTTGTTCGCAATAGCAATTATGTTATTACGCTCGACAGGATCGGCGACCTGGCGGTTGTAAACAAAATTTTAAAAGCAGGGGGGATGAAAGATCAAATAAAAGAATGGCAAGCTCTGGGAATTGCAGATAAGAAGTTCAAAGCTAGCGATATTTTTAAAAGTGGCTCTAAAGAAAAAAAGATAGAGAAGAAATTCGCTCACTTACCAATAGATACAAAGCATTTTAAAGCACTTGAAAATGAAATACTGTCCCTCTTCAACGATTTAGACAATCAATTAGATGGCTGGCTTATTAAGAGTGAAAACTACCAAGCCCTACAGACCATTCTTCCAAAGTTCCAAGGAAAGATTCAATCAATATACATCGATCCACCATTTAATACGGGGGATGATTTTCCTTATCTCGATAAGTTTAAAGATTCCAGCTGGTTGAGTTTAATGAATGACAGATTAAGTGCCGGCTTTGAGTTTTTGAATAGCGATGGAAGTTTTTGGCTTCATTTAGATGACAATGCAAATGATTATGGCAAGGAGCTTATAAAAGGTAAATTCTCTCAACTTACAGAGATAATATTTGACACGAACGCTACAAAGGATGAGGAAGCAGATTTGTTCGGGTACAAAAGTTTTGGTGATAATTTTCAACTTAAACACCAAACTTTATTTTACTGTCGCAACGACAAATATCTATTTCGGAAATTATGGAAGCCAAACAGAAATACAACTAATTTAAACATCGGTTGGCTGGACCTAATAGCATTTCCGAAAAAAGTAGCCCCAAAAAAGATAGCTGATTTCGAATATAAGATTGAAAAGTGGAATGACGGTTCCTTGGAACTTGAAAAAGTTGAAATCCCAGAAGGAGAGAAATTATTTCCAGTAGGAGACATTTGGAACGACATCTTTTCCTTCACACAATCAGAAATGAGAGTTAGTGAAAGTTTCAGCTTTACCTCTTCACAAAAACCGGAAAACCTGTTGAGGCGAATCATTCAATCCACAACAGAAAAAGATCAAATTGTTATGGATTACTTTTTAGGAATAGGTACAACAACAGCAGTTGCTCACAAATTAGGTAGAAAGTGGATTGGCATTGAAATGGGCGACCATTTTGAAGAAATATATGAAACAGAAAAAGGGCAGCGACTAGGTGTGAAAGGTAGAATGAAGTGGGTTCTTAATGGCGATAGAAATATTTCGTGTCTGGAATCAGATAGAAGACCTCATTTGACCAAAGATGTTGGTTGGCAGGGTGGCGGATTCTTCAAATACTATGAACTCGAACAGTATGAGGAAGCGTTAGACAATTGCAAATATGAGGACTGCGACTTATTTAACGTACCTGGTAGATCCCCATACAACGAGTACGTTTTTATGAAGGATGAAAAAATGCTTGCCGCTATGGAAGTTGATGAGAAGAAAAATCGCGCAGTTGTAGACTTGTCAAAGTTGTATCCAGACATTGATATTGCCGAAAGTCTTTCTAATTTGTCGGGAAGAATGATAAAGCACATAGACGGCAAAAAGACTGAGTTTGATGATGGTTCTGAGATAGATATTAGCGAATTGGACTACAAGAAAATAAAGCCTTTAATCTGGTGGTAATTTGAAGCTATATTTACAATCCATAGTTGAAGATATCCCCTTTGAAAGCCTACCTCCAAAATGGCAGGGCTTTGATTATTCAAGTTTTTCGGAGAAAAAAACCTTATTTGAATTTCAAAGCAGGGCATTAAGAAATGCGGCCAAAGGGCTTTCATTTTACTATCGTGAAAATAATTCTGATAAAGCATTACTGCTGGATCAATATATTTCCAACGGTTACGAGGGTAACTTAGATTATGTTTTAGAAAAAAAGGAAGGAAAGAAAGCTGCTCAGTATCTGCTCGAATACAGCGAAGATTATCCTGTTAAGGATAAAAAGATATCGTTTGAATCATTTCTAAATAGAATGAGTTTTTGGATGGCGACAGGATCAGGAAAAACTCTGATAATTGTGAAATTAATCGAATTACTCGGAAAGCTTAGCCAGGATAATGAAATACCACAGAATGATATTTTATTTTTAGCTCACAGAGATGATCTACTGGAGCAGTTCAGGAAACATATTGAAGAATTTAATAAAACTAATACAGAAACGAAGATTAACTTAAAGAGCCTGAAAGACTATGAAAATGTTAAACGAGACAATGTAATACCATTCTTCAAAAATGAAATCACAATATTTTACTATCGCTCAGATTTAATTTCTGACGTTGATACGGAGAAAATCGTTGATTATAAGAATTACGATAATAGCGGTAATTGGTACATATTATTAGACGAAGCACATAAGGGAGACAAGGAAGACAGTAAGAGGCAGGTCCTATACTCGATTCTTTCAAGAAATGGTTTCTTGTTTAATTTTTCAGCCACGTTTACCGATCCGCGCGATTTTGCCACATGTGTTTTCGACTTCAACCTCTCAAAATATGTTGAAGATGGTTATGGAAAACATATTTATGTGTCGGATCAGGAAGTCACTGCATTCAAGGATAAGGATGACTTTTCAAAAGCTGCCAAGCAAAAAGTCGTCTTAAAGACTCTTTTATTACAGACATATATTTTAAAGTTCTTCGATAAGGTAAGAAGGGTAGACAAATCTCTATACCACCGCCCTCTCCTCTTAACACTGGTCAATTCAGTTGACACTAAGGAAGCTGATTTAAAGCTATTTTTTTCAGAAGTTGAAAAGATAGCAAAAAACGAAATTAAGGAAAGCCTGTTTAATGAAGCAAAGGAAGAATTAATTGAGGAAATGGTTAATGGACAACGCGATTATCTTTTTGAAAGTGACCTATCAGTCTCATTAAATAAAGGACTTTTAAACAAGATTGAATACGGGGACATTTTAAAGCAGGTGTTCAATTCAAAAACCCCGGGCAATATTGAAGTTTTAAAGATACCAGGCAATACGCAAGAGATAATTTTTAAGTTGAAGACTAGTGATAAACCATTTGGACTAATTAAGATCGGTGACATTTCAGGATGGCTTAAAGAAAAGCTTAGCGGATATGAGATTATTGAAAGCTTTGAAAACGAGAGTATTTTCCACAAAATCAATGATGATGATTCTGAAATAAATCTACTTATGGGTTCAAGAGCTTTTTACGAAGGATGGGATTCTAGTAGACCGAACATTTTGTTATTCGTAAATATTGGTGTAGGCAGTGATTCGAAAAAATTTGTGCTTCAATCCGTTGGTCGTGGTGTACGTATTGAGCCTGAAAAGGACAAAAGGAAGAGACTAACAAATTTACTGAATGCACAAGAAGTTGATAAGAGAGTATTTGAGAAAGTTAAGAACTATATTTTGCCATTAGAAAGTCTTTTCGTTTTTGGTACCAATGCGGAGAATCTGAAAGAAATAATTAAGGCACTCAAGGAAGAGAAACAAGAAAAAGATTTAGGTCAGGAATTTATCGTAAATCAGGATGCTTTAGATAAAATCCTTTTGATCCCAAAATATAAAAGTTCAAAGAAAATTTTTGCAGAAGAGCAAACGCCCCAGAAGTTCAGTGTAAACAAGGAAGATTTAATTTTAACTAAGAAGCTATTTGATTATCTCGGTGAAAAAATTTCTATGGCTAAATACGAGTGTGATGTAAAAGTAATAAAAACTATTAGTAAAAGTCTGAAAGAATCAGCTAAATATTACGACGACACTGAAAAAAGAATCTTAGCTGACCCGGAATTATTGCTTGATAGAATTCTTGATTACTTAAGTGTGAGAGATGAAGAATTTGATAGCTATCAAATACTCGAAAATGAGATAGTTCATTTCAGAAAAATTAAATTCAAAGGTGAGGAAAAATTTGATCAGATTCTGCGAAAAATTAAGGAAGTAAAGCAACTTCCCAAAAAGGAGGAAGCATTAAAGAAAGCCTTTGACGCAAAAGAGCTTTCATTTGAAGAAATGCTGAAAAAGGCTCAAGCAATAAAAGACAACCAAAGTTTCGAATGTAATGGGAAAAAACTAAAAATTAACTACATTAAAAATCATTACTACATCCCATTAATTATTTCAGAAAATGAAAAAGTTGATTTTATAAATCACGTTATAGATGTGGAAAGTGAAGTTAAATTTATAGAACAACTGGAAGAGTATTTGCAGGTCGATGGTAATATTTTTGAAAATTATGATTGGTGGTTATTCTCCAAGCTCGATCAAACGTTGGATAAAGTTTTCATTCCGTATTACAACCCCAAAGACAATAGGATTGCTCAATTCATGCCTGATTTCATATTTTGGATGAAAAAAGGCGACAAATATACAATCTTGTTTGTAGACCCTAAAGGGACAGAGCATACAGATGCATTCAGAAAGATTGATGGTTTTTCGAAGATATTCGAAATTGAAAAAGGCCAAAAAAGTAAAACACACAAATACAACGGATTTAGTGTTGAGGCAAAATTACTTCTCAAGCCTAAAAGTGGCATTGCCAGTGTACCGGAGAGCTATAGGAGATATTGGTTTGATAACTTCCCGGATTTTGCAGAAAAGATTGTGAACTAAATATTCTGGATGATTTTTTAAGCTACCAAGAGCCTGTTTACCGCTTTTTCAAGCTGTACCAGGATTAATAGGTTCGAATAGCTACCGGTAAGGTCCACCAAGATCAGTACTTAAAAAATGCCTGCAAAGAGGCATTTTTTGATTTGCAATAACGTAAACAGTGGTTCGGGTTCGAACTTTCCCTCTAATTGGCAGGCTTTTTCACAGATAAAGCGCTTGCAAGACTATTTCTAATCTGTCTTAATTGTTACAGGATAATACCCCCAAACAGAGTATTATATGGATATGAAAAAGACAATTTTGTCAGAAAAAGAGCTTTACTTGCTGGAAAGCCTTATTTCGGATTATGGCTATATCGTTACTTCCAGACAAATCGAAGCCAAGCTTGGAATAAGCCAGCAAGCGTCGAGGAACTTGGTCGGCAAAATGGTTAGGAACGGTTGGCTGATCCGAATTAAAAGAGGTTATTTTGCCATCGCGAATTTGGAATCGCATAGTTTTTCCAATATTTCCCCGCTAGCTATCGCGCAGGTGCTTGTCGCAGACTCATACGTTTCTTTCGAATATGCCTTGAATTACCACGGCCACTTTGACCAGTTGCCCGCAAAGGTCACTTCAGTTACAACCTCAAATACTAAGCGCTATGAATTTCAGAACACAGAATATCTATTTGTCAAAGCTAAGTTCGAAATGATGAAAGGATTCAAGGAGATAACAATTGAAGGACAGAGCGCCCGAGTTGCCGATCTTGAAAAAGCCCTGCTGGATTTCCTTCATTTCCGAAGAGATGGCTACACAGTTGACCTTTTAGTTGAAAAGTTTCAAGAAGCCAAAAATGAAATTGATGTTGCCAAAATAACTGATCTTGCAAAAACTTATCCTATAACTCTGAGGCGGCGTCTGGGATTCCTGTTTGGTCTTGCAGGGATTGAATCCGAGGGGCTTCATAAGAATCTCAAAGGAACCCCCGGTTTTGCGAAGCTGACAAAAAAATCAAATATATTTAATGCCAAGTGGAGGCTCTACTATGAAGAACGATTTACTAAATAGGGCCCAGCTTTCCATTTTCAATAAAAATAGCTTTCGCTATCCGCTGGCGATTGCCGAGAAAGACTATTTCCTGGCGATTGTCCTACAAATTATCTACAGTTCAAAGCTCAAGGACTCACTGGTCTTCAAAGGCGGTACTGCCATCCATCATATTTATCTTGACCAGCTGAGGTTTTCCGAAGATTTGGATTTCCAGACCACCGACAAAATTACTGAAGATGACTTGAGGGAAGTTATTGAGCCGTACGATTTTCTGGATATTCTAAAAAGCTATCAGTCGGATTTCACTCTGAAGATTCAAAGGCTGAAGTTCTCGGGTCCCTTGGAACAGCCAAATTCTATTAAACTTGATGTCGATCTGACCCAAGAGCTGATCCTTCCTGCAAAGAAGGCAGAATATAAAAACGTTTATGGGGTGCCGGTAACCGTTTCCGCTATGACAGCCAAAGAAATCTGCGCCGAGAAAGTCAGAGCCGTTAACGAAAGAGCTAGGTATCGGGATTTCTATGATCTGGCAATGATGATGAAGAAGAATGGTTTTGCGCCTAAAGAGATTTTGGAAATCCTGAAACAGAAAGAACTTCGAAAACCTCTGAGCAAAGAATCTATCCTTGAAAATCTTGAAATTGCCGAGGAAGCAAAAAGCTCCGGCGCTGAGAGTTTGTATTACAGGGAAGAAATTGGTACAAAAACACTGAAATCAAATGTTGAGCCTTTGTTGGAGATATTATGAATCAAGATGAGGATAAATCTTGGTGAAAAAGATAATTGTACTTATCTCGGCCTGTGTGGCAGCTCTTGCTATTGTGACGATTGCCTATTTGGGTTACGTCCGGGTGAGCTTCGGCATCTTTAACCCCTTTGATCCTCCGGACAGGGTTGAATACCACGGCAGGCGTTATTACCTTGGCAAGCGCCAAGGTAAAAATCAGCCACAGGCTCTTCTGGATTACATCAATCAATCTGCGCCAACGGGAGAAGCCCTGGGACCGATAATAGTGAACAGACTGGAAGTATATGAAACACCGGGACCCCATGGCACACCTACACTTCTTTTCTTAAAGCAAAAAGATGGAAATATCTTGATTTACACGTTGAGCGGTGGGCCGTGATTTCTCCGATAGATATCAATTATGCAAGGATTATCCCAACTATTTTTACTAACCGATTCAGCAGATGTAAGTTCGAATAAGTGCCGATTACGTCCACCACTTTCTGAACCCTCATTTATGGCTTTGTTAAGCCATTTTTTCTTGCGCGAAATCATGACACCAAACAGGGTTCGAACTTTACCCTTTCCCCAAGCTGAAATATGATATTGAAAAATGTAAAACGTCTAGTATTCACCATGTTATTTTGCAAGGAATAGGCGGAGTTGGATTTCCCGGTTATCAAAAGAGACTTGAACTGCTGACGATTGAGATATTTTTTCTATGCCTGTAATAATTACACTTGATGACCTTCCAGCCGGCTACGCATTGGAGACCGCCAGAAATGGCGAGGATGTCCAGATAATTTTTCGAGAGTTCGTTTCATCCGAGGATGGAGAACTTTTTATTTCTAGGCTCGAAGGTATTCCAAGTCAACTTTTAAATGAGCTTCCACCTGAGTCAAGAATTGTCCCCTCGCAACTTGATCATCTTCTTGCTGTAATTCAACCGGATAAAAAAACAACAGTCTATACAAACGAGCTGCCCTTTATCGCAAGCACACAGGCCAAAGGTTCCATTGCGGCAGGTACGCTCGTTGGCGAAGATGACATCGTGGACATACGCAGTCTATCTTTCGATGTCGAGCTTCCACCTGACGCCGGTATACTCCTCATTTTCTCACTTGGTTGGCGCAAAGGCATGTTCTATGACTTTGGTCCATTGAGAAAGGATAATCCGCAAAGAGAATTTGATATTAACAAAGTACTGGGCGGACATTATGCCTATGTCGCGCAGAGAAATCTTTTTAGTTTAACGGACGACGAATGGTCGGCGCTTATTGATCAACAGTGGTTTTTATTTGCAACGCTAAAGAAGGCGACACTGAGGGACATGGTTCAGCATGTGCGAAATGAAGACTTGATTTATCCCATGCTGCCTCAAATTCGTCAGGAGGTTCTCGCCAATTTAGAGGAGATGAGGAAAAGATGGGAAGGACATAATGCATACGATGAACATATCAAACTATTGAAACATGCACTTGAGGAATATGAAAAAGAAGATTACATTAGCGCAACAGCCATTATCTATCCCAGGCTAGAAGGAATGATGAGAACCCTTCTTGAGAGAGGCCTTGAGCAGCTAGCGCCAACGCAAGCCAATCTTGCCAGCGCCCACGTTGTAGCCAGCCAAGAAAGGCTTCATGAGGCCAGCTGGCTGTTTCCCAGAAACTTTGAACGATTCTTGAAGGAAGCCTACTTCGCCAATTTTGATCCGAGCAGTCGGCCCAAAATATCTCGGCACTCTGTCAGTCATGGCGTGGCACATCAGGAAGATTTTGATTTAAAAGCAGCCACAATTGGCCTTCTTACTTTAGATCAGCTCTACTTCTTTATTCCAAGTTAACCTTAGTATTCAAGATGACAGTTGAAGAAATTACAGTCGAACTTGAACGTGAACTAGCAAAATTAGGATTAATCCCGACATGGGATGATCGCCATCCTTTATGGGTTTTGATTCCGAGAGAATGCGTAAACGTGCGTCAGCGACTAAATACGGTCGTCCCGGCTAGGAAGAATAAAAATCGACCAGCCACGTTTTGGGATATTAGCGAAAAATATCGTTTTGATCTTTTGGGGCAGGAAATTGCTTGGATTTCTGACCAGTTAGCTTTCGCGATCGGGTTGGCGTCGTTGCATCGACCGAATGTCCGGCAAACGGCTGATCCTCCATATGTGCGGCCAACCATGTCGGACAGTCTTTTTTGGTTCTATATCGATGCAGGCTTGCGTAATGCATCAAGCTGCTGGGATCGCGTAGCGATTTTCCTTGATCTCGCCTTTAGTCTCGGCTTGCAGACCAGTTGCAATTTTTCAAAGGTAATAGAGATGTTGAAGAAAACTGATGCCGCAAAGGATACAGAAGAATTGAAGAAACTAGCGAAGTTCAGAGATGGAAAATTCCAGGAGCTTGAAGCCGGAAAGGGCGTAGGCGCACGGCATGAAGCGACGCATATCATAACGCCCCGCCTCAGATACTTTGCGGCGGAGATAATCGAGCCGCAATCAAAAAAGATACTTCTGAGTACTGGTAGAGGGCATGATTATTGGATTGATTTTTTGCTTGAACATCACGGGCTTTATTTAAAAGGAGCTCAGGATGCCGTTGACCTAGCAGCAAACCATTCATAGTCTTAATGGATAGATACACTTAAATAGTGGCAGTCAATGCCTTTCTATCGCATTGAGAGCTAGCAGATTCAGAGCTTCACATACGCGGCTTCTGCTGATGCAAGACCAATAAGGAGTAAATTGCCTAAGTTTGGCTCAAGTGATTATCAGCCAATTGAGAAATATTTGGAGGCTCTTGGCATCTTTCATAATTTTATAGTCACACTTCTCTTTGAATTCGCGCGCGAACCACGAAGCATCAAGGATACGATAATTCGAAACTTTTTTGCTCGCACCGACATGACTATGAGAGGCATTTTTGAATTATGGAAGATTGAGGACTACCAGGATTGCTGGATTCTTCATAGGTGCTTACTTGACAGGTTATTCCATTTGCATGAACTTCATGAGAAGAACGAGTTCGAAATCTTTGAGTCTTGGTCTTTCCTTCAACAGTACAATGCTATTAATCGCGTACGTAGTGATCCGGAATTCGGCGGGGCGAAAGCAGTCGACCTATTCAATTTGACAGATGAGCAGGTTAAGCGCGCACAATCACTGTCAGATTCACCACCCACATGGCACCGGCCTAAACCAAAATCGGTAGCCAAGGCGATGGATATGACTTTCTTATACCGCTTCGGTTATGACTATGGATCTACGCACGTGCATCCAATGGCAAACGATGGAGATCAGGACTTTTATTCAATTACGGGCCTTGAACCGAAGCCAGACTACCCCGATCAGATTAGCGTGATCTCGAACACCTTGCTTCACGGGACAATGATTATTCAAACAGGTTTAAATGCTAGCTCTGAATCGCCCCGGGTTTCCTGGAGGCTCCATCTTTTGAGAGGATGGAGTCATGAACACACGAAAGCGGTATCCCAAAGAGTTGAAGGAACGAGCAGTACGGATGGTGCTCGATCACGCGGAGGAGTA